>JADFHR010000060.1 GCA_022567015.1 Pseudomonadota bacterium | reverse complement strand
GGTTCCCTCTGTTCGGGCCTGGCCCGGCGCGGCCGTGGACGGGCGTGGCCGTGCAGCCCGTTTGATACCGGCAAAGGGGCCGGCGATCAACGGCCATGGGGCGCGAAGGGCCGCAAACAGGCCTTTAACCGGGCTTTAACCTCAAACGTATATGGTGCCGGAACGGGAAATTGCGGGCTCGTCCGCCCCCGGGCTTGCCTTGGCAGAGGTCTTTCATGCGATTTGCGGCCGTCATCGCCGGCGTGATTCTGTTGGGCGCGTGCAGCGCCTTTCCGCCGTACGCCATGATCAACGGGGCCTTCCTCGTGGGCACCGACAAGACCATGGAGGACCACGTGATTTCCCTCGCCAGCGGCAAGAACTGCTCCACCGTCCGCGCCGGCACGGGCCGCTCCTATTGCGAGGAAGACGAGCTTAATCCCAGCCCGTCCGTCTACTGCTACCGCACCCTCGGCAATATCACCTGCTACGACCGGCCCGACCCGCACAACGGCCGCCACCAGAGGGTGGGCGAGAACTATCACAACTACGATCGGAGGCTTTGACGGCGGGCGGCGCGCGGACACGTGCCCGATCCCGGCGCTGGGCCGGCTGAAAGACCACGCCGATGATCCGTAAAGGAGCCGCCATGACCGCGGGCGTCCTGCTGGGCGCCATGATCACGTGGTTGTCCGTCGGCGGTGGCGACGACCTGGAGGACCTTCAGGTGGCCGCCGACATGGGCGCCTTCCGCATCCTCAAGGCGTTGTCCGCCAAGGGCGACGCCCATGCCCAGAACGCCATCGCCGTGCGCTACCGCGACGGCAGGGGCGTCGACCGGGACCTGCGCGCGGCGGTCCGCTGGCACACCCGGGCGGCGAAAAACGGCAACGCGGATGCCCAGTACGCCCTTGGCAGGATGTATGAAAACGGCGAAGGCGTGAGAGCCGACTCCTACCGGGCCGCGGAGTGGTATGCCGTGGCCGCCGGCGCCGGCAAACACAGGGACGCCCAGTTCGCCCTGGGCCGGCTGTACTACCGCGGGCGCGGCGTGCCCCACGACACGGGCGAGGCGATCGACTGGTATCTGAAGGCGGCGCGCCAGGGCCACCCGGCCGCCCAGTACGTGATGGGGGCGCTCTACGCCGGCGGCGGGGGCGTCGACCGCGACTACGTGGAAGCCTACAAATGGTATTCCCTGGCCGTTCCCAACGCCGCCGGGGCCCTGGCCGAGGACCGCAGGTTCGATCCCGTCCGCGCCCGCCGCGAGCTGGCGGCGCGGATGAACCGGTTCCAGATCGCCCGGGCCGAACGCCAGGCCGGCAACTGGCGCCCCACCCGCTGAGACGGCCCTTCCCCCATATTGACGCAGGCGGGCGCTTGCCCCACCATCGGCGCGGCCCGCCGCCCCTGAATGGCATTGGAACGCAGGAGCCCCCCCGTGAGCAAGGCAATCAGGGCCGTCACCTTCGATCTGTGGGACACCCTCATCCGCGACGATTCCGACGAGCCCAGGCGCAAGGCCAAGGGGCTGCGCACCAAGGCCGACGAGCGCCGGCATCTGGTCTGGGAGGCCCTCGACCGCCGCCGGCCCATCGCCCTCGACGACGTGCGCCTCGCCTACGACGTGGCGGAAACCGCCTTCAACACCCTGTGGAAGGAACACAGCATCACGTGGACCATCGCCGAACGCCTGGCGGTGATATTCGGGGGACTCGGCCGCACCCTGCCGGGCGACGACGAGGAGCGCCTGATCGAGGCGCTCGGGCGCATGGAAGTGGACATCCCGCCCGATCCCGTGGCCGGCGCCCGGGAGGCGCTGGAGGCGCTTTCGGGGCGCTACAGGCTATGCGTCGTCTCCGACGCCATCCTCACCCCCGGGACCCGGTTGCGCGATCTTTTGGAGGCGCACGGGTTGAAACGGTATTTCGCCGGCTTCGCCTTTTCCGATGAAGTGGGCCGTTCCAAGCCCGACCCCGCCATGTTCCGTTCCGCGGCCAGCCAACTGGGGGTCGGGGTGACCGAGATGGTCCACGTCGGCGACCGCGACCACAACGACGTCCGCGGCCCGCAGGCCCTGGGCATGAAGGCGGTCCTGTTCACCGCCGTCCGCGATGCCGACAAGGACGGCACCTCGGCCGACGCCGTCTGCGACAGCCACGCCAGCCTGCCCGGCGCCATCGACGCCCTGGCCGGTTGAGCGCGGAAGCGGGGGAACAGGGAAGACGGGATGACGGGCGGGCCGCGGTTTCTGGTCGTCGACGGGTATACCAGCGCCGCGCGGGCCGAACTGGCGGCCGGCGGGGCGGCGGTGGCCGGCGACCTGTATGCGGCCATGATCGGGAAGATCGTCGCGGGCGCCCGCTGCGACGTCGTGTTTCCGTGCGATCCCGGCGCCGCCCTGCCCGAGGGCGCGGCGCTGGCAGATTACGACGGCATCGCCTGGACCGGGTGCAGCCTGACCGTCTATGACGACACGCCCGAGGTGCGCGCCCAGATCGACTTCGCCCGCGCCGCGTTCGCGGCGGGCGTGCCCGGCTTCGGCAGCTGCTGGGCGGCCCAGATCGCCGTGGTCGCCGCCGGCGGCTCGGTCGCGGCCAATCCCCGCGGCCGCGAGATGGGCATCGCGCGCAAGATCGCGTTGACGCCGGAGGGACGCGGCCACCCCCTGTACGCGGGCAAGGCCCCGGTGTTCGACGGCTTCATCAGCCACGTGGACGAGGTCACCCACCTGCCTCCCGGCGCCGTGGTGCTGGCGTCGAACGCGTTTACCCGGGTGCAGGCGGTCTCGGTCACCTACCGGGGCGGAACCTTCTGGGGCCTCCAGTACCACCCCGAATACGACCTGCACGAGATGGCGCGGCTGGTCTTTTGCCGCCTGGAGATTTTAACCGAACAGGGGTTCTTCAAGGACCGCCAGGCGGGCGAGGCGTACGTGAACCACCTGGAGGCCCTGCACCAGGACCCGGCGCGCCGCGACATCGCCTGGCTGCTCGGCATCGACGACGACGTGATGAACGAGGACGTGCGGTGCCTCGAGGTGCGCAACTGGGTCCAGCGCCTGGTGCTCCCGGCCATGGCGCTGCGGCGTTAGCGCTGCCGCTAGCGCGCGTGACCCATCGGAAATTCCAAACCATGGGGGAGAATTCCTGTATTGGTGGGAAAATGCCGGATGTGACATCCTTGTTCGAATGGCCATGGGAGGCGGGGCCGGATGTGGACATACGCTAACCCGGTCGAGGTTGTTTTCGGCGACGGCACCCTGGACCAGATCGGCCACCGGGTCGGCGGCCGACCGTATTGCCTGGTGACGTACGGCGAGCCCACGTTCTCCCGGCTCGGCGAACGGATCTCGGCCCTTGCCGGCCCGCCGGCGGTCACCATCGACACCATAACGCCCAATCCGGATTTCGCCGTCCTGGAGGAGTCCTGCGCCCGCTTCGCCGAAGCGGCGGATATTCCCCAGGTGATCGTCGCCCTCGGCGGCGGTTCGGTCATCGACGCGGCGAAGGTGCTGGCGGCGGCCGCGGGCGACTTCGCGCGGGTGCGCCGGTTCCTGGAGACCGGGGAGGGGGGCGACCGGCTGGCCGCCATTCCGCTGGTCGCCATTCCGACCACCGCCGGCACCGGCAGCGAGGTGACGTGCTGGGCCACCGTATGGGATACCGACGCCGACAAGAAATACTCCCTTGCCCGGCCCGGCCTGTACCCGCGGTGTGCGCTGATCGATCCGGAGCTGATGGTAAGCGCCCCCCGCGACTTGACCGTCAGCACCGGGCTGGACGCGCTGTCCCATTCCCTGGAGAGCCTGTGGAACCGCAACGCGAACCCGGTATCCGCCAACCACGCGGTGTTTGCGGCGCGGGAAATCCTCGCCCACCTGCCGGCCCTGGCCGGGGACCTTGAGAACCTGCGTCTGCGCAACGCCATGTCCATGGCGGCGCTGTGCGCCGGCCTCGCCTTCTCCAACACCAAGACGGCGCTGGCCCACTCGCTGTCGTATCCGATCACCCTGCACCACGGCGTGCCCCATGGGCTGGCGTGCTCGTTCAGCCTGCCCCTGGTGATGAGCGGCGTCATCGGGCTGGATGCGGCCTGCGATGCGGCCTTGCGCCGGATCTTCGGGCCCGATCTCTCCGCCGGCGTCGAGCGCCTGGCGCAATTCCTGAGCCGGCTGGGCGTCTCCACCGATCCCCGGGACTACGGCATCGACGACGATGAGATGGAGGAGCTTCTTGCCGCCGCCTTCGCCGGCGAGCGGGGCCGGAACTTTATCGGTACCCGTGAAAGGATTTCACTGGCGCGGCGGGCCGCGGCGGGTGACACCCCCGCCGCTTGACCCCGCCCGGCCGGGGGACGGCTCCGCGTGTCATCCCACCCGGCCCTCGAACGCCGCCTCGTATATCCGCTTCAGTTCCGGCACCCCCACCGGGACGGGGTTGTCGACGCCGGTCGGGTCGCGGGCGGCCATTTCGGACAATTCGTCCAGGCGGTCCTCCTCGACGCCGAGCTCCCTGGTGGTGTGGGGGATGTCGAGCTCCCGGCGCAGGGCCAATACCCAGTCCATGACGGCGGAGAACGAGGGGTCGGGCAGGTTCAGGTAGCGGGCCAGGCGCTCCATGCGCCCGGCGATGGCGTCGCGGTTGAAGGCCAGCACGTAGGGCATGAACACCGCGTTGGTGAGCCCGTGGTGGGTGTCGTACACCGCCCCCACCGGGTGGCTGAGGGCGTGGATGGCGCCCAGGCCCTTCTGGAAGGCCGTCGCCCCCATGGTGGCGGCGGCCATCATGTGGGCGCGCGCCGTCAGGTCGGCGCCGTCCAGCACCGCCACGGGCAGCCATTCCTTGACCAGGCGCATGCCTTCCAGGGCGATGCCGTCGGCCATGGGGTGGTATTGCGGCGCCGAGTAGGCCTCCAGGCAGTGGGCCAGGGCGTCCATGCCGGTGGCCGCCGTGAGGTGGGGCGGCAGCCCGGCGACCAGCGCCGGATCGGCGATGACCGTGCCCGGCATCATGGCCGGGTGGTAAATAATCCTCTTGGTGTGGGTGGCCTCGTCGATGATGACCGCGGCGCGCCCCACCTCGGAGCCGGTGCCCGACGTGGTCGGCACCGCCACCACCGGCGCCATGGCCCCGGCATCGATCCCTTTCCACTTGCCGTCCACGTCGGCGTAGTCCCACAGGGACCCCTTCTGGCCGGCCATCAGGGCGATGGTCTTGCCCGCGTCCAGGGCGCTGCCGCCGCCGAAGGCGATGACGCCGTCATGGCCGCCGTCGCGGAAGACCGCCAGGCCGTCGTCGACGTTCCGTTTCACCGGGTTGCCCTTGACGTCGCTGAACACCGCCGTCGATACGCCGGCGCTTTCGTTGGCGGCGACGGCGTCCCCGACCATGGGCAGGGCGGCGAGCCCCGGGTCCGTCACCAGCAGGGGCCGGGACATGCCGAGCCCCGTGCAGGCGCGGGCCAGCTCGGCGATGCGCCCGACGCCGAAACGCACCGACGTCGGGTAGTTCCATCGTGCGCTCAGTCGGTCGAGGTCTTCGCTCATGCTTTGGTTTCCTCTAGACGGCGGTCTTCAGGTGGAACGACTTGGGCCGGGTCAGGTGCTCGTACCCGATCGCCGAGAGCGTGCACCCGCGCCCCGACCGCTTGACCCCGGTCCAGGCCAGGGCCGGGTCCAGGGTGTCGCAGCGGTTCATGAACCAGGTGCCGGTCTCGACCCGCGCCCCGATGCGCAGGCCCGCGTCCTCGTCGGCGGTCCACACCGACGCGGTCAGGCCGAATGCGCTGTCGTTCATCAGCGCAATGGCCTCTTCGTCGGAGGCAACCTTCATGATGCCGACCACGGGGCCGAAGCTTTCCTCGCGCATCACCGCCATGGAGTGGTCCACGTCGAGGAGCACCTGGGGCGCCAGATAGGGCGAATCCCCGGTGTCGGCGGGGAAGGCGGACGTGTCGATCAGGGCCCTGGCGCCGGCGTCCAGGGCCGCCCGGATCTGGCCGCGCACGTGGTCCGCCGCGCGCTTGCGCACCATGGGCCCGAGGGTGGTCCCGCCGTCCACCGGATCGCCGAGCCTGTAGCCGCGCACCAAGTCGGAGAATCCTTCGGTGAACGGCGCGAAGACATCGGCGTGGACATAGATGCGCTCGACGGCGCAGCACGACTGCCCGGAATTGAAAAAGGCGCCGTCCACCAACGCCCCGACGGCGTGCTCCAGGTCGCAGTCGGCGCGCACGTAGGCCGGGTCCTTGCCGCCCAATTCCAGGCCGACGCCGATGAAGCGCCCGGCCGCCGCCTTCTCCACCATGCCGCCGCCGGCGACCGAGCCGGTGAAGGCGACGAAGTCCACCTCGGGCGCACCGATCATGCGTCCGGTATCGGCGTGGCTCAGGTGCAGGTACTGGAACACGCCTTCGGGCAGGCCGGCGGCTTCGAAGGCCCCGGCGAAGCGCTCGGCGCAGAGCGGCGTCTGCGCCGAATGCTTGAGGATCACCGCGTTGCCGGCCATGATCGCCGGCACCACCGAGTTGACCGCCGTCAGGTACGGGTAGTTCCACGGCGCGATGGTGAACACGAGCCCTAAGGGCTGGTGGCGGATGAAGCGGGTGAAACCGTCCCTGGGCGCGCACCGGACGTCGGCCAGGGCTTCCGGCGCGATGGCGATCATGTGCCGGGCGCGTTCCTCGAGGCCGCGCACCTCGCCGGGCGCGGACCGGATGGGGCGGCCCATCTGCCAGGTGATCTCCTCGGCGATGGCGGTGGTGTCGGCGACCAGGGCGTCCACGGCCCTGGAACAGAGCGCCGCGCGCTCGGCCACCGCCACCTCCTTCCACGCCGCCTGGGCGCGGACGGCGCGGGCCAGGGCCCCGGCGATCCCGCTTTCGGTGGCGTAGGGCCGTTCCACGTAGATGCGGCCGTCCACCGGGCTGATGGTCCTCAGGGTCGCGGTCATGGGGCTGCGGGTTCCTGGGGCATGTGGCGTGGATGAGTTTGCAGCATACTTTCTATGCCTGGCGGTAGGCGAATTCTTTCCCTTCCTCCGCGTCCCTCTGCGGCCTTGTATGTATCTCGAGGTGATGAATTGGCATGCCGAGCGATAGTCGGCGGGCGGCAAACTGCGTGGTGGGCGCGCCGACGCCGCGACACCTAAACGACAATAATCGCCAGACGACGTCCTATTTGCCGGACGCCTTGTCGGGACGGCTCCGGGACAGGTGGTCTTTCACCTGCATGTCGGCGGTCAACAGCTCGGTGATCGCCCACACGCACACGTGGGACAATCCCCCGGGGATGGGTGGGTCGCCGGGTGCCTTCTCCCACTTCGAAAACTCGTGATCAAAGGTGTAAAGGACGTCCAGATGTCCGTCGATGTGCGCTTTGACATCCTCCTCCGGGTAGTCTATCCGCTGAAGGATTTGTTCTTCATGGTTGAAGTGGGCCACCATTTTACCGCGCAGATTGCGAAAGATGGATCCGATCACCGCCTTGTCTTCATGGTCGTCCAACGCCTGCTGGAACCGCGCCATGAGAGCGCCCAGTTCCATGTGTTCGTTGTCCAACTCGTCAATGCCTATGCGGTAGGCCTCTTCCCAGAATGTACGCGCCATTGTCCTACCCCTGCGTGGCCATGCGATCGCGACATGCCCTCCTTGGTATTATCCACGCCCCAAACCGGTTCATCCCGGACCGCCATTTCCCGAGCAGTGCAAAGCTACACCGGCCGCGGCGCCCTCTCCTTGACGTTGGTCAACTCGCCTGACACCTGGCGCAAGCGTTCCCGGCCAACGCGGTCGGCTCCGCCGCCAGGGACGGCCGCCACCCATCGAGGCGGCGCTTCGGCGCCTCGGGGACGGCGGGGACGGCTACTGTGCGGACCGATCCTCCGGGGCCGGGCGTCCGGCCCGGGAAATCACGGCCACGGCGCGACAACGGCGTTGCGCCGGGCGCGGCAGGCCCTATGGTACGCTGCCGTCATGGAAAGGATTGCCCGCGTGTCCCTTTACAAGCTTCCCCTCCGCCCCCTGGCCCTGGCCGCCGCCCTGGTGGTCGGGCTCGTAGCCGCCGCGCCGGCGGCCGCCGGGCTTGTGCCCCACCGCGCCATCTATTCCGTCAAGCTGGAATCGGTGCGGGCCAACGCCGGGTTCGTCGATGTCCGCGGCGCGGCGAAAATAGTGCTGGAGAAAACCTGCGACGGCTGGATCATGACCCAGGAACTGACCATGGACATGGGCACCGCGGCGGGCGGGACGGTCAAGCAGGACATCCGTTCCGCCGGCTGGGAATCCCTGGACGGAAAATCGTACCGCTTCGCCGTGCGCCACACCATGGGCCGGCAGGTGGAGGGCTTCAAGGGCGAGGCACGGTTGGGCGCCGCCGGCAAACCGGGCAAGGCCACGTTCAAGGTGCCGCCCGGCAAGACCATGGTCCTTCCCGAGGGGACGCTGTTTCCCACCGGTCACACGGCCTGGCTGATCGAGCGGGCGCTGGCCGGCGACCGCCAGGCGCCGGGCATCGTGTTCGACGGTAGCGACGGGCAAGGCGCGCGCAAGGTGATCGCCTTCATCGGACCGCGCGTGGAATCCGGCCGGCACCGGAATAAAGGGTTGGGGGCGCTGGTTCAGCGCCCGGGCTGGAACATCCGCATGGCGTATTATCCGCTGGACAGCCGGGCGCCGGCGCCGGAGTACGAGATCGAGGTCCTGCAACTGGACAACGGCGTGGCGCCGCGGGTGGTGGTCGACTACCCGCAGTTGACGGTGGTCATGACCATGGAAAAGATCGAAGCCATCCCGCCGCCGCGCTGCTGACGCCGGTCTACCCCCCGCGTGCCTGCAAAACCAGGGCCGTCAGCGTTTTCAGGTCGACGGCGCCGGGGACCACCTTCTCGCCGATGACGAAGGCCGGCGTGCCGTTGATGTCCAGGGCCCTGGCCAGTTCGGCGTTCCTTGCCAGGATCTTGTCGATCCCGGGATCGGCCATGGCGGCGCGCAGCCGCTCCACGTCGAGGCCGATGTCCGCCGCGATGTCCAGGATCTTTCGTTCGCTGAGGCGGCCCTTGGATTGCAAAAGGGCGGTATGGAAGGGCACGTACCTGTCCCTGTCCAGCTTCCAGGCGGCCAGGGCGGCGCGCGCCGCGACCACCGATTGCGGGCCGAGGATGGGGAATTCCTTGAACACGTAGCGGATGTTGCCATCGGTTTTCAGCAGGGTCTGCACCGTGGGGAGGACCCGCTTGCAGTAGGGACACTGGTAATCGAAGAACTCGACGATGGTCACGTCGCCCTGGGGATTGCCGCCGACCGGCGAGGTCGGATCGTTTTCCAGCTCGCCGCGCAGGGAGACGAGGTTGTTCCGCACCTTCGACTGCTGCTCGGCGTCGCGCTTGGCGCGCATCGCCCCGATGGCCTCGAGCAGGATCTCCGGGTTGCGGCGCAGGTACTCGCGCACCACCTCCTCGACGGCGCGCTTCTGCCCGGGGCTCAGGGCATCCTCGGCGGCGGCGGCCGGGGACGCGCCAAGGACGAAGACGGCGAGAACGGCGCCCAGCATACCGGCAAGTCTCATGCGCAACCCTTCCTTTCTGGGAGTCATGGGGCCGGGACATGATGCGCCGGACACCGCCGGGACACAAGGGCCAGGCGCCGGCGGCGGGGCATCACGCAGAATTGATCGGCCGTCGGCGCGGCGGCCGGGAAACCCGCCCCGGGCGGTCATTCCGCGGGCGTCACTCCTTCTTCTTCGCCGCCTGCAGGATGTCCTGCGCCTGCAGCCAGCCGATCGAGCCGCGGGGCAACAGCTTCCCGGCCTTGCCGGCGTGATAGCGGGCCTGGCGCGCGTCGCCCTTGAGCAAGGCTTCCTCGGCCAGGGCCACGGCGCTCATGCCCATATCGCCGCGGCGCCCATACGCGATGGCGAGCTGGCGCCAGGTGAACGGGGCCTCGGCGTCGCGTTGCACGGCGGCGCGCAGGTTGCGGATTGCCGGCTCGATCAGGGCCGGGTCGCCGAGTTCCAGTTGGACCTGGGCCAGTCCGCGGCGCAAAAGAGGCGAACGGGGCAACAGCCGCACGGCCGTTTCGTAAGGCTTCAGGGCCTCGGCCGCCCGTCCGTTCTCGAACAGCATCTGCCCCTTCAACTCGTGGAAATACGGGTCCTCGGGGCGCTCGGCGATGAGGCCGTCGATGAGGGGCAGGGCCTTTCCCAGGTCCGGTTTGCGGTAGTACGCGATGGCCCTGGCGTAACGGGCGGCGAGACCGGTATCGGAGTCGGCGTAGCGGCGCAGGGTTCTGGGGACGGGCTCCAGGAACGCGTAAAGCTTGGCCAGCATCCGGCGGTGCAATTCCTGGATCCGGGCGGGCTGCGCCTTATCCCTGTTGGGCGACCGGGACAGGTGCGCCTGCACGGCGTCGACCCGCTCCCGGGACAGCGGATGGGTGCGCAGGTAGGGGTCCTGGCGGTCGGCGCTCAACAGGTCCTGGGCGCCGAGCAGTTCCATGAACTCCAGCAGCCCGCGCGAGGACTGGCCGGTGGCGTCGAGGAACCTGAGCGCCGCCTGGTCGGCCGCCGACTCCTGGGTGCGGTTGTAATGGAGGAACGAGCGAAGACCCATGCTTTGCCCGCCGGCGACGATGGCGGCGCCGACGTCGCCGCGGCCGGTGCCGATGGCGGCGGCGGCCCCGATCACCAGGGCCAGGATGGACTGGGCGGTGCTGTTGGCGATGGCCGCGTGCAGGCGCGACAGGTGGCCGCCGGCGATATGGCCCGTTTCATGGGCGATGACGCCGATCACCTGGCCGGCGTGCTTGCTGCGCATGATCAGGCCGGTGTTGATGAACAACCTCTGCCCGCCGGCCACGAAGGCATTCAGGGAGCGGTCGTTGACGAGATAGATGCGCACGTCGGATGGCTCCAGGCCGGCGGCCTGGAATAGTGGCGCCGCGTACGTGCGGATGGTATTTTCGATTTCGGCGTCCCGAATAAACGAGAGCCTTTGTGCGCCGGCCTCCGCCGGAGCCCACAGGCAGGCGGCGGCAAACACCGAAACGGCAACCGGGAAAGCAATGCGTTTCAACAAGTTTCTCACCCTTATTGGTACCGATCAATATAGTGTCCTGTCTCAGAGATTCGTACGCTATACGACGGTCTTGCGAGGTTTCCGGCGAGGAGCGCGGCGCGCCGTGATGGTGGAGCATCACAAGCGGCGCGCGACGACGCCGGGGGCCACGGGGGCGTCCCCCGCATACCGTCGCCGGGGGGACACCCCCCTTGTCCCCCCCCGGGAGCCTCGCAAGACCGCCCTTCGGGTCGCTTTTCCCGCTTCCCCGGGGGTCGCGGGGGCGTCCCCCGCATACGTTGTCGGGGGGACACCCCCCGGTGGCCCCCCGGGGCGTCGGGAACGCTTGACGATGGCCCCGCATCGCCGCCGCGTCCCCTCCTGCCGGGAAAACGGGAAAATCGATCGTATAGTGCACGAATCTCTGGGACAGGACACTAGTGAGGGCCGTGGACGGCGTCAAATTGCGGCGGTCCTGTGCGCACTGCTGCTTGGCGGCTGCGCCGCGGCGGGCGAGGCCTTCGACGAGGTCTTTGGCCCCGGCGAGCCGGAAGCCGTCGGCGTGGCGGGAACGTTCCTCGGCGGTGTGGCGGCGGACGAGCCGCGCGCCGCGTTGGTCGGACACGAAATCCTGCGCGCCGGCGGCAACGCGGCGGATGCGGCGACGGCCATCTATTTCGCCCTGGCGGTCACCAAGCCGTCCTCGGCCAGCCTTGGCGGCGGCGGCGTCTGCGTGGTCGAGGACATCGGGACGGAAACCACCAGGGCCCTGCACTTCCTCGCCGGGGCGCCGCGAACGGTGCCGCCGACGGCGACCCGGCCCAGCGCCGTTCCCGGCAACGTGCGCGGATTTTCCGCCCTGCACGCCAAGTACGGGCGCCTGCGCTGGGCGCGGGTGGTGGCGCCGGCCGCGAACATGGCCCGTTTCGGCGTCCAGGTCTCCCGCGCCTTCGCCCGCGATCTGGCGAAGGTGGAAAAGGCCCTGCTCATGGAGCCCGGGACCCGGCGCGTATTCGGCCGCGCGGACGGACGGGGGTTGGTCCGGGAAGGGGACGTCCTCGTCCAGGGCGACCTGGCGGCGACCCTGTCGCTGGTGCGCAGCCAGGGCCCGGGCAGCCTCTACCAGGGGTCGATGGCGCGCCGGCTGGTGGCGGCGGTGGAGCGCGCCGGCGGATCGCTCGGTTTGGCGGACCTGCGCGCTTACGCCCCGGTGTGGCGGGATACGATCAAGGTCACGTTCGGCGACGGGACCATGCACCTGGCGCCGCCGCCGGCGGCGGCGGGCGCGGTGGCGGCCGAGATGTGGGCCATGTTGGTCCAGGACGACCGCTACGAGAACGTGGCGGACGGGGAACGGCCCCATCTGGTCGTGGAGACGGCGCTGCGCGCCTTCGCCGACCGCGCACGGTGGCTGCGCGGCGACGGGACGAGCACCGTCGCGCCCGAAAAGCTGGTTTCCGAGGCGCGCATCACGTCGCTGATGGCCAGTTACCGGCGCGACCGCCACGTGCCGGCGGCGGAACTCGACCCGGCGCCGGTGGCGCGCCCCGAGAACCCGGCCGCCACCAGCTTCGTGGTGGTGGACGGCGCCGGCTCGGCGGTGGCCTGCGCCCTGACCCTGAACAATCTGTTCGGCACCGGCCGGGTCGCCGAGGGCACGGGAATCCTCATGGCGGCGCTGCCGGGGCAGGGAGGACGCGGCCCGATATCCCTGGGTCCCATGGTGGTGATGAGCCATAAAGACAACCAGTTCTATGCCGCGGCGGCGGCGTCGGGCGGGGTGGCGGCCCCCACCGCCATGATGAACGTGATCGCCCCGATCCTGTTCGGGGGCCGGTTGGACGACGCCATGTCCGCCAAGCGCCTGCATCACGGCGGCGTCCCCGATCTGACCTATTACGAGCAGGGGATCAGCGAAACCGTGCTCAAGTCCCTGACCGGGCGCGGTCATCGCGTTGCCCCCACCATGGCCCTGGGGCTGGTCAACGTGGCATTTTGTTCCGGTGGATTGCCGCAGAAGCCGCAAACCTGCGCCGTGCGCGCCGATCCGCGCGGCTTCGGTTTGGCCAAGGCCGTCGAAAAGTAATACCAGCGTTCAATAATTCCGGTATAGGCAACACCTCAGAATCATGGCTCTCAAAATCGCCCGGCGCGCGTCCATCCCGCCTTTCATCGCCATGGACATGTTGCGCGCCGCCAACGAGAGGGCGGCGCTGGGCGAAGATATTTTGCACCTGGAGGTCGGCCAGCCGGGCACCGGCGCGCCCGGCCCCGTCCTCGACGCGGCCAAGGCGGCCCTGCAGACGGACACCCTGGGCTACACCGAGTCCCTGGGACTGCCGGCGCTCAGGCGGCGCCTTGCCGGGCACTACCGCGACCGTTACGGCGTCGACGTGGATCCCGCGCGGGTGGCGGTCACCACGGGCTCATCGGGCGCCTTCGTGGTGGCGTTCCTGTGCGTCTTCGAGGCCGGCGACCGGGTGGCCCTGGCGAGTCCCGGCTATCCCGCCTACCGCAACATCCTGAAGGCCCTGAACGTGGAGCCGGTCAACGTGGCCGTGGGGCCGGATACCAACTTCCAGCCGACGCCCGAGGTGCTGGACCGCGTGGGCGGGCGGCTTGACGGACTGATCATCGCCAGCCCGTCCAACCCCACCGGGACCATGATCCACCGCGATCAGCTCGAGGCCCTCGTCCACTACTGCGCCGCCGGCGGTATCCGCCTGATTTCCGACGAGATCTACCACGGGATCACCTATGGGGCGCGTGCCGAGACGGCCCTTGCCTTCACCGACGAGGCGATCGTGGTCAACAGCTTTTCCAAGTACTATTCGATGACCGGCTGGCGGCTCGGCTGGTGCGTCGTTCCGGAAGACCTGTTGCGCCCGGTGGAGTGCCTGGCCCAGAACCTGTACATTTCGCCGCCCGCCCTTTCCCAGCACGCGGCGATCACCGTATTCGACTGCCGTGCCGAGCTCGATGCCAACGTGGCACGGTACGCGCGCAACCGGGCGCTGTTGCTCGAGGAACTGCCGAAGGCCGGATTCGACAAGCTGGCCTCCGCCGAAGGCGCCTTTTACCTCTATGCCGACGTCGCCCACATGACCAACGACAGCCAGGACTTCTGTCAGCGCATGCTCGCCGAGACCGGGGTGGCGACGACGCCGGGAACCGACTTCGATCCCGGGCGCGGCAATCACTTCGTCCGCTTTTCGTTTTCCGGCGCCACCGGGGACGTGGCCGACGCCGCCCGCCGTCTTAAGCGATGGCGGCGCCGACCGGCGCCCC
>JADFHR010000059.1 GCA_022567015.1 Pseudomonadota bacterium | reverse complement strand
GGCGGCGGCTGGATCATGCGCGAAGACGAGGCCAACGTGGCGTAATTCCGGCTGCCTCCGGGCGGGATTGCTGAAGGAATAATAACCACGGAGCCCACAGAGACATTCACAGAGAAAACGGGACGCAGAGGATTTCCAAAAACAGGAAGCGCCGTCACGGCGCGGCTGCGAAGGCGGCGCGTAGCACCGATTTTGATTTCCTCTGTGTCTCTTTCTCCGTGCTCTCTGTGTTCTCAGCGGTTCAAATCCAACGCCGGTGGGCCGGCCATTAGACACTTGGGGCGGGATGTTTGAACCCCCGGCCTACTCCGCCGGCGCCGTGGCCTCCGCGCCCGTGTCGGGCGCCTCGCCGGTGCGTTCCAGGGCTTCCAGCGCCTTCGCCGCCTCCTGCTGGCGCGCCCACATGTCGGCGTAGCCGCCCCTGGCCGCGAGCAGTTGGGCGTGGCTGCCGCGTTCGACGATGCGCCCCTGGTCCAGGACCACGATCTCGTCGGCGTCGACCACCGTCGACAGCCGATGGGCGATGATCAGCGTCGTGCGGTCGGCCGAGACGGCGTTCATGGAATCCTGGATCTCCCTCTCGGTGCGGGAATCGAGCGCCGAGGTGGCCTCGTCGAAGAGCAGGATGGACGGTTCTTTAAGGATGGTGCGGGCGATGGCGACGCGCTGTTTCTCGCCGCCGGAAAGCTTGAGGCCGCGCTCGCCGACACTGGTCTGGTAGCCGTCGGGCAGGCCCATGACGAAATCGTGGACGCGGGCCAGCCGCGCCGCTTCCTCCACCTCCGCCGGGCTCGCCGCCGGGTTGCCGTAGGCGATGTTGTAATAGATGGTGTCGTTGAACAGCACCGTGTCCTGGGGGACCATGCCGATGGCGGCGCGCAGGGACTGTTGCGTCACTTGGCGGATGTCCTGGCCGTCGATGAGCACGCGGCCCGAATCCACGTCGTAGAAGCGGAACAGGATGCGCGAGATCGTCGACTTGCCGGCGCCGCTGGGGCCGACGATGGCCAGGGTCTTGCCGGCGGGCACCGTGAACGAGACGCCTTTGAGCACGGGACGCCGGGAATCGTAGCCGAAGGAGACGTCTTCGAATTCCACCCGGCCGCCGTCGATGCGGACCGGTGCGGCGTCCGGCGCGTCGCCGATCTCGGGCGCCTCGCCGAGAAGCGCGAACATGGCCTCCATGTCGGTGAGCGAGCGCTTGATCTCGCGGTAGACGAAGCCGAGGAAGTTGAGCGGCATGTAGAGCTGGATCAGGTACGCGTTGACCAGCACGAAGTCGCCGATGGTCATAACGCCGGCGGCGACGCCGCGGCCGGCCATGACCATGACCACGGTGAGGCCGGCGGCGATGATGGCGCCCTGGCCGATGTTCAACAGCGTCAGCGACGTCCTGCTCTTCACCGCGGCCTGCTCGTAGCCCTTGAGCGCCACGTCGAAGCGCCGCGCCTCGTGGTCCTCGTTGCCGAAGTACTTGACGGTCTCGAAGTTGAGCAGGCTGTCGATGGCCTTGGTGCTGGCCTCGCTGTCGTTCTCGTTCATCGTCCGGCGGAACTTGGTGCGCCACTCGGTGACGCTCAGCGTCCACGCGATGTAGCCGCCGATGGTGACGAAGGTGACCAGGGCGAACCACACCCCGTACAGCGCCCACAGCACGCCGCAGACGAGCAGGATCTCCAGGAGGGTGGGGAGGATGTTGAAGACCATGAAGGCGAGCACGAACTCGATGCCCTTGGTGCCGCGCTCGATGGCCCGGCTGACGCCGCCGGTCTTGCGGTCCAGATGGAAGCGCAGGGACAACCGGTGCAGGTGGCGGAACGCACTCAGCCCGGCCAGGCGGATGGCGCGCTGGGCGACCTTGGCGAACACCGCGTCGCGGACCTCGCCGAAGGCCTGGGCCATGACCCGGGTCAGGCCGTAGGCGACGAGCAGGCCGACGGGCACGGCCACCACCGCCCCGGTCTCCGCCGTGAGCGCGTCGACCGCGTATTTGTAGAAGATCGGCACCACCACGTTGGTGCCCTTGGCCAGCACCAGAAGGCCGAGCGCGATGACCACGCGCACGCGCATCTCCGGCGCCCCCGCCGGCCACAGATAGGGCAGCAGGGCGCGGATGGTCTCCAGGTCGTTGCGCGGGCCGATCGCGCCCGGCCCCGGCTCTCTGCTTTGCATGGTCCTCCCGCGTTCACAGGGACAGGCGCCCGCGCCCGCAATCCGCGGGCCGGGGCGCCGTCTCACTATATAGGATCAGCGGGGCCCGGGCGCCATCGGGGGGGAGTAAGCATGGGTTTCTCGTGGCGCGCCGAGCCGTCCAGCCTTGCGAAAAATAATATCAACCACAGAGCCCACGGAGAGCACAAGGAAAGAGACACGGAGAAAAGAGTTTCCACGCTCTCTCAGTGCGCGTCGCGCCCTCGCAGCCACGCCGTGACGGCGCTTTCTGTTTTTGAAATGCCTCTGCGTCCCTCCGCGTCCTCGGCGTTTAAAATCTTAACGCAGAGGCCGCAAAGGGACGCAGAGGAAGAAACCAGAGGGGCAATGAAAAGCGGCGCGGCGCGCCGCGTCCGGCACTCTCTCTGAGAACTCTGTGGTCTCTGCGTTGAAATCCAAACCGCAAAAACGCGGATGAACGCCGACGTCGCTTGGTTTGGGCGCCGGCCTTTAGACCCCTACCACAGGCGGCGGACGCCGTAGGCGTCGAAGACGGTCTCGTTGCTGATCAGCGCCAGGTCCTCGGCTTGCGCCTGGGCGATCAGCATGCGGTCGAAGGGATCGCGGTGCGGTCCCGGCAGGCCGCCGGCGCGGAGCCCGTGGTCCAGCGTGATCGCCAACCCGGTGAAGCCCTGGGAGGTGAGGCATGCGCCGAGCTCCGCCGCCACCTGGACCGCGCCGGGCAGTCTGCCGATGCGGACCTTGGTGGCGATCTCCCAGGCCGAAGCGGCGCTGACCAGGACGACGTTGTCCTCGTCGCCTATGAAAGCCCGCGCCGGCTCGGACAGCCGCTCGTCCCCGTCGAGCCACCACAGAAGCGCATGGGTATCGAGCAGCGCGCGCACCCGCTCACGGCTCCCAGCCGGCGAGCTCGTCGGGCGGCAGGGGCTCGAAGAAGGCATCGCCGACGCGCGCCCGGCCGCGCATGGCCCCGAAGACGCGGCGCCGGTCCGTTCCCGCCACGGGCACGAGCCGCGCCACCGGCTCCTTGCCGCGGGCGATGACGATCTCCTCTCCGGCCTGGGCGCGCCGGATCAGCCTCGAAAGGTGGGTCTTGGCGGCATGAATGGTCACCCGGATCATGGCCCCGCCTCCAGAATAGGGAGTTAGCTAAGCTAATCAAACTTAGCTAACTTTTTCCGGGCCGTCAAGCGACAGTGGCGGTCAAAAACCGCTTGAGCATGGCCGAGGACGTTGCCCCCCCCCTCACTCCCACTCGATCGTGCCCGGCGGCTTCGAGGTCACGTCGTAGACCACCCGGTTGATGCCCTTGACCTCGTTGATGATGCGGCCCGCGACGCGGCCCAGGAACTCGTGGTCGAAGGCGAAGTAATCGGCGGTCATGCCGTCGGTCGAGGTGACGGCGCGCAGGGCGCAGACGAATTCGTAGGTGCGCGCGTCCCCCATGACGCCCACGGATTGGACCGGCAGCAGCACGGCGAAAGCCTGCCAGATGGACTCGTACAGGCGCGCGGCGCGGATCTCGTCGATGTAGATGGCGTCGGCCCGGCGCAGGATGTCCAGCTTCTCCGCCGTCACCGCGCCGGGGATGCGGATGGCGAGGCCCGGCCCGGGAAAGGGATGGCGGCCGACGATGCGCTCGGGCAGGCCGAGCTCGCGCCCCAGCGCCCGCACCTCGTCCTTGAACAGCTCGCGCAGGGGTTCGACCAGCTTGAGGCTCATGCGGTCGGGCAGGCCGCCGACGTTGTGGTGGGACTTGATGACGGCGCTGGGCCCGCCGGCGAAGGAGACGGATTCGATGACGTCCGGGTACAGGGTTCCCTGGGCCAAGAAGTCGGCGCCGCCGGCCTTTTCCGCCTCGTCCTCGAAGACGTCGATGAAGGTGGCGCCGATGCGCTTGCGTTTCTCTTCCGGGTCGGTCACGCCTTTCAGCGCGCCCAGGAACAGGGCCACCGCGTCCCGGCGGACGAGGGGGATGTTGTAGTGGTCGCGGAACAGGCGCGTCACCTCGTCGGCCTCGTCCAGGCGCAACAGCCCGTTGTCGACGAACACGCACTGGAGCTGGTCGCCGATGGCCTCGTGCAACAGCATGGCGACGACCGAGGAATCGACGCCGCCCGAAAGGCCGCAGATGACCCGCCCCTTGCCCACCTGGGCGCGCACCTTGGCGATCCCGGCGTCGCGGAACGCCGCCATGGTCCAGTCGCCGCGGCACCCCGCCACCCCGTGGGTGAAGTTCCGCAGCAACTGGGCGCCGTGGGGCGTGTGCACGACCTCGGGGTGGAACATGACGCCGTAGAAGCGCCGCTTGTCGTCGGCGATGACGGCGAAGGGCGCGCCCTCGGAGACGGCGACGGCGCGGAAGCCTTTGGGGATCTCGATGACCCGGTCGCCGTGGCTCATCCACACCTGTTCGCGGCCGCCCTTGCGCCAGACGCCGTCGAACAGGCCGCAGTCGCCGGTCACGTCGACGTAGGCGCGGCCGAACTCCCGGTGGTCCGAGGCCGCCACCCGGCCGCCCAGTTGCGCGACCATGGTCTGCTGGCCGTAGCAGATGCCGAGCACCGGCACGCCCATGGCGAACAGCGCGTCCGGCGCCCTCGGCGTCTCGCCCTTGGTGACCGAGGCCGGCCCGCCCGACAGGATCACGGCGCGCGCCCCGAAACGGCTGAGGAACTCCCCGGTCACCGTGTTGAAGGGGTGGATCTCGCAGTAGACGCCGCTCTCGCGCACCCGCCGCGCGATGAGCTGGGTCACCTGGGACCCGAAATCGACGATGAGGACGCGGTCGGTCATGGGGCCGGCTTCATGGCGGCAAACGTCGGGTCCGGACGATAATCCAAATGCCGCCTCCCCACCAGCGTCTTGGCCGGTGGGGGGCTTCCGTGGGGAGCGTCAGGTCGTGGAAGGCCTGGGCCGCCTCCGGGTCGAGGGAGAGGGTGAACCGGTCCTCCCGGCGGAACGCGAAGGGCGCCCACGAGAATAACAAAAACTATGCAATTTTTGACATACAGGTTAAAATGGCGGTTTCGGAGGACCGGTCCATGAACATCTCGCTCACCGCACATTTCGAGAAATTCGTCAAGGAGGTCCTGTCTTCCGGGCGGTTCAAATCGGCGAGCGAGGTGGTTCGCGAAGGACTGCGGCTCCTGGAGGAGCGGGAGGCGCGCCTGGCGGCGTTGCGCCGGGAAATCGCGGCGGGCCCCGACAGCGGTGAGCCGGTGGCGTACGACGCGAAGGCCATCAAACGCCGGGGCCGTGAGGCCCTGCGGCAGCGACAGGGACGCCACAGGCGGAAGGCTTGAGAAGCCTGCGGCTCAGGCCGCAGGCGCTGGCCGATCTCGACGGTATCTGGCTCTACATTGCCGAAGACAACATGCAGGCGGCGGACGGCGTGATCGACAATTTCACCGAGACCTTCCGGTTGCTCTGCGTCACGCCCCACATGGGCACGCCCACTCCGCAACTGGCCGAGGGCCTACGCCGCTTCCCGACGCGGGGCTATGTGATCTTCTATAGCGTCACGGCGGAAACGCTGGTCGTCGAGCGGGTGCTGCACGGCGCCCGCGACATCGAAGCCCTTCTCGACTAGGCGCGTGCGGCCCGAGACCCCGCCGCCTACTCCGCCGCGGGGGGCGTCGGGGCCGCGTCCTTGTACTCCTCTTTGTAAATCTCCCCGCCCCCGGCCTTGAACTTCTCGCTCATCTCCGCCATGCCTTTGGCGGCGTATTCGCGCACGTCGTTGGTGATCTCCATGGCGCAGAACTTGGGGCCGCACATGGAGCAGAAGTGGGCCGCCTTGTGGGCCTCCTTGGGGAGCGTCAGGTCGTGGTAGGCCTGGGCCGTCTCCGGGTCGAGGCTGAGGTTGAACTGGTCCTCCCAGCGGAACTCGAAGCGCGCCCGGCTCAGCGCGTCGTCGCGCATCTGGGCGCCGGGGTGCCCCTTCGCCAGGTCGGCGGCGTGGGCGGCGATCTTGTAGGTGATGACGCCGACCTTGACGTCGTCCCGGTCGGGCAGGCCCAGGTGCTCCTTGGGCGTCACGTAGCACAGCATGGCGGTGCCGAACCAGCCGATCATGGCGGCGCCGATGGCCGACGTGATGTGGTCGTAGCCCGGCGCGATGTCGGTGGCGAGCGGGCCGAGGGTGTAGAACGGCGCCTCGCCGCAGGCCTCGAGCTGCTTCTCCATGTTGACCTTGACCTTGTGCATGGGCACGTGGCCCGGGCCCTCGACCATCACCTGGACGTCCCTGTCCCAGGCGACGCGGGTGAGCTCGCCCAACGTCTCCAACTCGGCGAACTGGGCGGCGTCGTTGGCGTCGGCGATGCATCCCGGCCTGAGTCCGTCGCCGAGGGAAAAGGCCACGTCATAGGCCCGCATGATGTCGCAGATGTCGGCGAAGTGGGTGTAGAGGAAACTCTCGGTGTGATGGGCCAGGCACCACTTGGCCATGATCGCGCCGCCGCGGCTGACGATGCCGGTGAGCCGGTCGGCGGTGAGCGGGATATAGGCCAGGCGCACGCCGGCGTGGATGGTGAAGTAGTCGACGCCCTGTTCGGCCTGTTCGATCAGGGTGTCGCGGTAGATCTCCCAGGTCAGGTCCTCCGCCCGGTCCACCTTCTCCAGGGCCTGGTAGATGGGCACGGTGCCGATGGGGACGGCCGAGTTGCGGATGATCCATTCGCGGATGTTGTGGATGTTGCGGCCCGTCGACAGGTCCATCACCGTGTCGCCGCCCCAGCGCGTCGCCCACACCATCTTGTCCACCTCGTCGGCGACCGACGACGTCACCGCCGAGTTGCCGATGTTGGCGTTGATCTTGACCAGGAAATTGCGGCCGATGATCATCGGCTCGGATTCCGGGTGGTTGACGTTGTTGGGGACGATGGCGCGCCCGCGGGCGACCTCGTCGCGCACGAACTCCGGCGTGACGTGGTCGGGGATGGCGGCACCGAAGGATTCCCCGTCCCGCGGCGCCTGTCCGGCCCGCTGTTCGCGGCCCATGGTCTCGCGGATGGCGATGAACTCCATCTCCGGCGTCACCACGCCGGCCCGCGCATAGGCGAGCTGGGTCACCGCCGCGCCGTTCTTGGCACGCAGCGGAGGGCGTTTGCCGGGGAAGGCGGGCACCGCCTTGTCGGCGTCGACGAAGCCGTTGTCCCCGGGCTGGAGGCCGCGGCCGGCATACTCCTCCACGTCGCCGCGCGCCTGGATCCAGGGCGCGCGCAACGGCGCCAGCCCGGCGCCGATGTCGATGGCGACGGCGGGGTCGGTATACGGGCCCGACGGGTCGTACACCCGGAGCGGCGGTTCCTTGGCCGTCTCGTGCAGGTCGATCTCGCGCATGGGCACGCGGATATCGCGGTACCGCTCACCGTTGACATAGATCTTGCGCGAGGCGGGCAGGGGTCCGGTGGTGACGGAAATTTTCGGCGGCGTGGTGATGACGTTCATAGAAGGATCTCCTGTTGCGGCAAGCACGTAAGGAGACCCGGGGAATGCTTAGGTTTTCCGGAAGCGCCTAGGACTGCGTCGGCACGTCCCTGTCCCTTCGCCGGCATGACCCGGATCAGGTTCGAAGGGTAACCGCGTTGCGCTCGCGTCGGTCGGTCCCGAGGCCGGCGGTGTCTCAGCCCCCTATCGGGGCTCCCCTGGGAACGCCCCTAATGTTGTCCCTTCTGCGTGGTCCGTCAAGGGAGTGCTTTCCGTGGGCGCCCCGATCCCCCTTCGTCGCGCGTCCTCAACCGTCGCCGGAGAGCAACTCTTCGCGGGACTTGTCGATGTAGAGGCCGCAGTCCCTGGGGTCTATGCCCAAACGGCTGCACAGCGTGACGATCTCGATCTGGTCGACCATGGAGACCTCGCCGTCGGCCTCGCTGATCGCCAGGCAGATGCGCAGGATCAGGGCCGCCGTCTCCGGGTCGCGGGCCACCGGCTCGATGGCCGCGACGGCGGCGTCGCGGCCGGCCTCCGAGGATTCGCGGATGGCGTCGGCGAACCCGTTGAACAGGTTCACGCCTTCGTGGGGATCGAAGACCCTCAGGGTCTCCAGGGTCTCGAGGATCTGATCGAGGCGCACCTGTTCGGGAAACGTCACCCGGCCGTCGGCCATGGCGACAAGGGCGCTCGCCGCCATGGTCGCCCGCAGGAACGGCCGGTTGCGGTTACGCTCGAGCTGCTCGCGGAAGACGCCCGTCAGGGTGCTCAGGAACCCGGCCACGGATGCGCTCTCCCCTTTCGCCCGACGCCCGCCCGCCGGCGACTCATACCAAGGAGCCCCGGTCTCAGAAACGGCTGCGGTAGTTGGGCGCCTCGCGGGTGACGGTGACGTCGTGCACGTGGCCTTCGCGCAGGCCCGCCGCGGTGATCCGCCGGAAGGTGCAGTTGCGCTGCATCTCGGCGATGGTGCGGCAGCCGGTGTACCCCATGCCGGCGCGCAGGCCGCCGATCATCTGGTGGATGACGTTGGCCGCCGGTCCCTTGAAGGGCACGCGGCCCTCGACGCCCTCGGGCACCAGTTTCAGGTCGTCCGACATGTCCTGCTGGAAGTAGCGGTCGGCGGAGCCGCGCGCCATGGCGCCGACGGAACCCATGCCGCGATAGGCCTTGTAGGAACGGCCCTGATAGAGGAACACCTCTCCCGGGCTTTCGTCGGTGCCGGCGAACAGGGAGCCGATCATGACGCAATCGGCGCCGGCGGCAATGGCCTTGGCGATATCGCCCGAATACTTGACGCCGCCGTCGGCGATGACCGGCACGTCGCGCTCGCGGCATGCCTCGGCCACCTCGAGGACGGCGGAAAACTGGGGCACGCCGACGCCCGCCACCATGCGCGTCGTGCAGATGGTGCCCGGCCCGATGCCCACCTTGACGGCGTCGGCGCCGGCGTCGATCAGGGCCTTGGCGCCGTCGGGGGTGGCGATGTTCCCGGCCAGCACCTGGGTGTAGTTGCTGAGCTTCTTGATGCGCTCCACCGCCTCGAGCACGCCGGCCGAGTGTCCGTGGGCGGTGTCGACGACGATGACGTCCACTTCGGCGTCGAGCAGGGCCTCGGCCCGCGTCAGCCCGGCGTCGCCGACACCGGTGGCGGCGGCCACGCGCAGCCGTCCCTTTTCATCCTTGCAGGCGTCGGGGAAGCGTTGCTCCTTTTCGATGTCCTTGACCGTGATCAGGCCGATGCACCGGCCATCACCGTCGACCACCAGAAGCTTCTCGATGCGGTGTTGATGCAGCAGCCGCTTGGCTTCCTCGCGGTCGACCCCTTCGCGCACGGTGACCAGGGGGGCCTCCGCCGTGTGCGGGGTCATCAGCTCGCTCACCGGCTGGTCCGGATCCTCGGCGAAACGGACGTCGCGGTTGGTGATAATCCCCACCAGCCGGCCGTTGCCTTTCTCCACCACGGGGATGCCCGAGATGTTGTGGGCTTCCTTGATATGCAGGGCATCGGCCAGGGTCGCCTCGGGATGGATGGTGAACGGGTCCACCACCATGCCCGATTCGAACTTCTTGACCCGGCGCACCTCCGTGGCCTGCCCGTCGGGCTCCAGGTTCTTGTGGATGACGCCCATGCCGCCAGCCTGGGCCATGGCGATGGCGAGCCCGCTTTCGGTCACCGTGTCCATGGCCGCGGACAACAGCGGGATGGCCAGTTCGATGGTGCGTGTCAGGCGGGTAGCGGTTGAGGCCTGGGCAGGGAGGACATTCGACTCGGCGGGGACCAAGAGCACATCATCGAAAGTCAGTGCCTCGGTAATGTTCATGCCGCCTCCATTGCAGAGTTGGCGGCCCATCATACACAAGCCGCGCCCCATGCCAAGGCGGTTTGATCCCGATCACAGACGCCGGCCTTCCCGGTGTATAGTGTGACATGGCGCGGGCTGCCGCACGCCAAACGCCGGCCGGTCCACGGGATGGGGAGGCGGCCATGAGAAAAAGAACGACGTGGATCCTGATCGCCGACGGCGCGCGTGCCCGCATCGTCCTCAGCGAGGGCTGGAGCAGCGGTCTGCGACGGGCCCTGGATCACGATTTCGCCGCCTCCCGCGCGCCGACGCGAACCTACGGCGCCGACAAGCCCGGGCGCACGTTCGAAAGCGCCGACGGCTCCCGCCACGCGTTGGAACCGCGGGTCGACTGGCACGAATACGAAAAGCATCTGTTCGCCGTAAGCATGGCCAAGGTGTTGGACCAGGCCGCCGAACGCGGGGTGTTCGACAGGCTCGTGCTGGTCGCGCCGCCGAAGACCCTTGGCGCGTTGCGTGCCGCCCTCAAGCCGCGGACCCGCAAGATGGTGATCGCCGAGGTCGGCAAGGACCTCACCCATGTCCCGGTGCGGGGGCTTGCCGAACACCTGCGCGACGTGGTGCCGCTTAACCCTTCCCGCGGAACCCCCGGGCGATGACATAGGTTTCGGCCGACTCGGCGCGGCTGGCGGGGGGCTTGGCGTGCCGCACCCGGGAGAACAGGCGTTTCAGGTCGGCAAGCACGGCGTGCTCGGTGCCGCCCTTGAGCATCTTGACGACGAACACGCCGCCCGGGGCCAGCACCTCGGTGGCGAAGGCAAGCGCCGCTTCGCACAGCGCCGTGATGCGCAGGTGGTCGGTGCCGGCGTGGCCGGTGGCCGGCATCGCCATGTCGCTGAGCACCACGTCCGCCGGGCCGTCCAGGGCGGCGCTGAGTGCCGCCGGCGTTTCCGCGTCGAGGAAGTCGCGGCACAGCACGGTGGCGCCCGCCACCGGCTCCATCGGGTTGGCGTCGAGGGCGATGACGCGGCCGCGCCCCTTGTCCGCCTTCACCCGTCGCACCGCGACCAGGGTCCAGCCTCCGGGGGCGGCGCCGAGATCCACCACCCGCTTGCCCGGGGCCAGGAAATGGAAGCGGTCGTCGAGCTCCATCAGCTTGAAGGCGGCGCGCGAGCGCAGTCCCTGGCGCTCGGCCTCCCTCACGTAGACGTCGTTGAGCTGGCGCTGGAGCCAGCGGGTGGACGAAGGCGTCCGCCCCTTGGCCGTCTTTACCCGCCGGGTGAGGCCGCGTCCCGCCACCTTTGTGCCCCGCCCGGTGCGATGTCCGCGGTCCCTGGTCACGGCCGCGAGGGCGCGTCGCCGACGGCCCGCGGCGCGGGCGCCGACGGCGGCACGGGCGCCTGGACGGAGCCGTCGGCCGCCATCATTCCGAGCAGCAGGCCCTCGCGGATGCCGCGGTCGGCGATGCGCAGGCGCCCCACCGGCCAGCGGCGGCAAATGGCGTCGAGGATGGCGCAGCCCATGACCATCAGGTCGGCGCCGTCGCGGCGGATGCAGGGGTAGGCGCTGCGCGCCTTGTAATCCATGCCCGACAGCCGGGCGCTGATGGCGGCGATGGAGTCGAAATCGATGACCAGGCCGTCGACCCGCGAGCGGTCGTAACGGGGCAGGCCCAGATAGATGCCGCCGAAGGTGGTCACGGTGCCCGACGTGCCCAGCATCTGCACGCGGCCGCGGGCGATTTCGCGGGCGATGCCGTGTTCGGCGTCGAAGGAGGCGAGCTCGGCCTTGATCCCGGCGACGATGCGTTTGTAGTCCTTGGGCGGTATGGCGTCGCGGCCGTGGCGCTCGGCCAGGGTCATCACGCCGTGCTTGAGCGACAACAGGCCGAGCAGCCGGGGCGCCCGCCCGGCGGCGAGCCCGATCCACATGAGCTCGGTGCTGCCGCCGCCGATGTCGAAGACCAGGGCGCGGGGGCAGGCGGCGTCCAACAGGGGCGCACAGCCGGTAAGGGTCAGCCTGGCCTCTTCGACCGGCGAGATGGATTCAAGCGCCAGGCCCGTTTCCGCCTTCACCCGGTGCAGGAATTCCGCGCAGTTGCCGGCCCGCCGGCAGGCCTCGGTGGCGACGCCGCGCACCTGGCGCACCCCGTGGGCGCGCATCTTCCCGGCACATACCTTGAGCGCGTCGACGGTGCGCGCGATGGCTGCGTCGCTGAGGCGGCCGCTGGCCGCCAGCCCTTCGCCCAGGCGCACGATGCGCGAGAACGAGCCGACGACGCGGAAGTCCCCGCCGGCGGGCTTGGCCATCAGCATGCGGCAGTTGCTGGTGCCCAGGTCGACGGCGCCGTAGACGGGCGCCCGGAGGCTTCCTGGACGGCGACCGGCAAATCGCGCGCGCGCCTGCCTGCCCGTCCCGTGGCGCATTCTCCAAGCCCTCCCCCTGGCGCCGCCGGTATCGTGGTCTTCTTCGGGTGCCGTTGTCTTTTGCGGCGGAGACCGCGAAACACCGGGCGCACGGGACACCATGCAACATTTTCGGGCGTGTTGCCAAAAAAAGCGGAAACGGGATCGTCGACGGCCCCCGCCGGCGGGTGCGATGGCGTCTACCAAACCGCCGGTAGCTGTGGTAAAAGCGTTCCCCTCGCGCCCGCGGCGCCCCCGGGCAGGCGCCCCGGATGGGGGATAGTTTAACGGTAAAACTCGCGGCTCTGACCCGCGCATTCCCAGTTCGAATCTGGGTCCCCCAGCCAAACTCTAATTATCATTATATTTCAATTTGTTATGGCACATCATCGGAGCGCGCGGGTACACATTGCGGTTACACGCGACCCCTTATCAGCCCCGTGCCCGTCGCATCTGACCGCTGATCTGGATGCGTCATGACGGCGAGGAGCCAGCTTGGATCACCATGGCGGTGTGACTATGAACGATGACTGTCAAAACCCCGAGCCTGGATGGGCAGAAGGGCTGATCAACGCCCGCGAGAAGGCTAGAGACCACCATCGCCACCCCGGCCTGAACCCGCGAGATTGCGAACGAGCGGCAATAGGACAACCGTGCTGGTGATGGAACTTCGCACAGGATTCCACTGGCTGCCCCTTGGGTGGCCGGTGGGGGTCTGTATTTTTCGAGTAGCACATAAGTTCACGGTTCGAATCTCATCTTCCGAAGGTCCGCCGCAAGGTGTTCAAGATCAGGAAAAAGAGTGGACTCCGAAATCCCAAACAAGTTGAGTGCTAACTTTAAGCGAAGTTTCGCGGCCTTTGGAATTACAAATTTCGCGAGAAATTTCTTTGAGTTGGGAAGTTCTTCGATTGACGTAGGAACTCCGTGCAACGTGAACTCTGAAAGTTGGACCATCATACGGATGTCCGTTTCATAGGAGCTGATCGCGACAATGGTATTAGAAGGCTTTCCACCGTGCAGATCGAACGCTTCACGAAATAAGGTGTACGCCGGAGCTTCATATGGACCCAAAAAATAGTGATTTCCAGTCTGATCTTCGTTGAGATTTGATCCCATGAGCGCCCACACTGCACCATCTTCATGATGATATTGCTCATCGCGAACAGCAAAATATGTGGCGATGAGGATTGATTCAGTCCAATCGAGTAGACGTGTGTAGAGGCCATAGTGTTGCATCAAGAACAGCCACCTCGGCGCGTCGTTGCGGTCAGGACAGTTTGGGTATCGTGATGGCGCTTTAAGCGCGAAACGTTGAGCAATGTTCTGTTCGTACTTATTACCAGCGTTGTCCACACGGAACACGGATGGGTGAAGCTTCCATGTTGCGACCGAATGACCACGCCACCAAGGGTCGAAACCGTCGAACACCTCGTTCGCCGCAAGTGCTGCATCAAGAAAGTCTGAACCGTTTTCTATTCGCAATTCTACCAAGGGTGAATCCTCATTCGTCGGAAAACGCTGAGTGTACTCGCTTTTGTTTCACCGTAAAAATCTGAAGGGGTATCGGCGGTTCGAATCAGACCCGCAGCCAACCAGAAGTGACCTCGGGGGTGGCACGCGGGTTTTGTTGGGGTGGCGCTACGACTTCCGCAGCACGGGGTATTTGATCTTCTTGACCACCTGCTGCCTGTGCTTCATGGTTAGGCCCTCGGGGTTGTACACGGTGTACGTGATCCCCGCTTTTTCGTGACCAATGATCTCTGCTGCTTCGTTCTGTGGAACGCGAGCGAGTTCCAGACAGCGCGTGGCATTTTTCCGCAGTGAGTGGAAAGCCTTCCTGCACCGCCCCCATCCGCCGCGCTCCGCCCCCGCACCGCCCCCAGGAATCGTCACAATCTCCGTCCCCCGTTCACCGGGTTCCCAAGGGCCGTCGGCCCCTGGTCGGGATCAAAAGGGGCGACGCCCCTTTGCCACGGCCTATCGGGGAATGGCCGGCCCTTGGCGGGGGTCAGAGTGTCCGTCGGCGGGGTGATCGGCGGAGCTTC
>JADFHR010000058.1 GCA_022567015.1 Pseudomonadota bacterium | reverse complement strand
CGTCCTCGCCATAGCGTCCGTGCAGGGCGTTGAACACGGCGTCGGGGCGCGGATACAGGCGCGTCATAAGCGACCCCATGTCGCGCTGCACGTCGATGGGGGTGACCCGGTAACCGGTCTTCTTCAGGGCCTTGGCGACGGCGGCGCCGCTGACCAGGGAGACCTCGCGCTCGGCGGACCAGCCGCCCATGAGAACCGCCACGTGCCGGCTCATGACGCGCCCTCCCCCGCCACTTCCCGGGCGGCCGGCCCGGCGGTAACGCCGACGCGGCGGATTTCCCACTCCAGCCTGACGCCGGTGACCTCGAGGACCCGGCGCCGCACCTCCTCGCCCAGCCCTTCCAGGTCGGCGGCGCTGGCACTGCCGGTGTTGATGAGGAAATTGCAGTGTTTCTCGGAAACCATGGCGCCGCCGCGGCGCAGGCCCCGGCACCCGGCCCCGGCGATGAGCTCCCACGCCTTCATGCCGGGCGGGTTGGTAAACGTGCTGCCGCCCGTCGACTCGCGCAGGGGCTGGCTTTCGTGGCGCGCGGCCTGGATCTCGTCCATGCGGCGCGCGATCCCGGCCTTGCCCCCGGGCCGGCCGCGCACGGTGACGGAGACGAAGATCCAGTCCCCCGGCACGGCGCAACGGCGGTAGGTGAAACCGAGCTCGCCGGGGCTCAGGTCGTGGACGCCGCCGGCGGCGTCCAGGGCCCGGGCGACCACGGTCACATCCTTCATCTCCACGCCGTAGGCGCCGGCGTTCATGCGCAGCGCGCCGCCGATGGTGCCCGGGATGCCGCACAGGAATTCCAGTCCGGCGATGCCGGCCTCGCGGGCCACCCGGGCCACGTTGAGGCCCATGGCGGCGGTGCCGGCGACGACGTCCGTCCCGTCGGCGTCGATGGCCGCGAACTCCCGGCCCAGACGCACGACGACGCCGGGCACGCCGCCGTCGCGCACGAGAAGGTTCGAGCCGACCCCGATGACGGTGACCGGAACGTCCGCCGGCTTGGCGGCCAGGAAGGCGGCCATATCCTCGGCGTCGGCGGGGCGGAAGCGGACCTCGGCGGGGCCACCGACGCGGAAGCGGGTGAGCTTGGCCAGGGGCGCGTCCTCGGTGTAGCGTCCGCGCACGGCGGGCAGCCGTTCGATCAGGCGCGTGGTGCGGGACCTGGCCGCCATCATTCGCCCGCCTCCGTCTGCAATCCGTGGCGCAGGCGCTCCAGCGCGCCGGGCAGCGCGTTGGCCCAGGCGGTGATGCTGCCGGCGCCCAGGCAAACGATCAGGTCGCCCGGCGATGCCATGTCGTTGACGATCCCGGCCAGATCCTCGGGGCTGTCCAGGGGCACCACCGAGCGGTGCCCGCGGGAGCGCAAGCCGTCGACCAGGGCATCGCGGTCGAAGCCCTCGATGGGGTCCTCGCCGGCCGCATAGACGTGGGCCACCACCACCACGTCGGCGTCGTTGAAGCAGGTGCAGAACCCTTCGAAGCAGTCCCGGAGACGCGAATACCTGTGGGGCTGGACCACCGCGATCACCTGGCCTTCGGCGGCGGCGCGCGCCGTCTCCAGGACCGCGGCGATCTCCACCGGATGGTGGCCGTAGTCGTCGATCACGGTGATGCCGTCGACCGTGCCGGTCTTGGTGAAACGGCGGTTGACGCCGGCGAAGTCGGCGAGCGCCCGGCGCAGCACGGCGTCCTCGATGTTCATCTCGTTGGCGATGGCGACCACGGCCAGCGCGTTCTGCACGTTGTGGGCCCCGAGCATGGCCAGGCGCAGGTCGGTGAGGGTCCGGCTTGTGTCCGCCATGCGGTCGGTGATGACCACGTTGAAGCGCATTCCGTCGGCGTCCGATTCCACATCGACGCCGCGGACGTCCGCCTGGGGGCTGAAGCCATAGGTGACGACCCGGCGGTCCGAGACCCTGGAGATCATCGCCTGGACCTCGGCGTGGTCGATGCAGAGCACGGCGAAACCGTAAAACGGGATGTTTTCGACGAAGGCGTCGAAGGCGGCGCACAGCGCTTCGAAGGAGCCGTAGTGGTCCAGGTGTTCAGGGTCGATGTTGGTGACCACGGCGATGGTCGCCGGGAGCTTGAGGAAGGTGCCGTCCGATTCGTCGGCCTCGGCCACCACCCAATCGCCGCCGCCGAGGCGGGCGTTCGACCCCCAGGCGTTGATGATGCCGCCGTTGATGACCGTCGGGTCCATCCCGGCGGCGTCGAGCAGGGCCGCGATGAGCGACGTGGTGGTGGTCTTGCCGTGGGTGCCGCCGACGGCGATGGACCACTTCAGGCGCATCAGTTCGCCCAGCATCTCGGCCCGGCGCACCACCGGCATCAGGCGCTTGCGGGCGGCCATGACCTCCAGATTGTCGGGCTTCACCGCCGACGAGATGACGACGACCTGGGCCTCGCCCAGGTTCTCTTCCCGGTGGCCGATGGTGATCGGAATGCCGAGGGCGCGCAGGCGCTTGACGTTGGCGTTGTCGCCAAGATCACTGCCCTGGACCGAATAGTTGAGGTTGTGCAGCACCTCGGCGATGCCGCTCATGCCGATGCCGCCGATGCCGACGAAATGGATGGTGCCGATGGACAGCGGAAGCTCCCTCATGCCGCCTTCCTCCGGGTCTCGGGCTCGCCGTTGGAGGGCAGCAACTGAAACACCAGGTCGGCCAGGCGCACCGCCGCGTCGTCCAGCCCGGCGGTCCGGGCGCAGGCGGCGGCCCGTTCCAGGATCGCCGGCAGGTCGAACAGGGACTCGAGCCGCGCCGCCAGGGCCTCGGGGGTGAACCCGTCCTCGGGCATCAACCAGCCGGCGCCGGCCATTTCCACGCACCGCGCGTTGACGGTCTGATGGTCGTCGATGGCGAAAGGATAGGGCACCAGGATGGCGGGGCGCCCCACCGCCGAGCATTCCGCCACCGTCGAGGCGCCGGCGCGGGCGATGATCAGGTGCGCCGCCGCCAGGCGCTCGGGCACGTCGCCGAAGAAGGTGGAGAGCTCGGCCTCCACGCCCAGCTTGCCATAGGCGCTGCGGGTGTCGTCCAGGGTCTCGGGACGGCACTGCTGGGAGATGCGCAGGCGACGGCGCAAGGTTTCGCCAAGCCGGCCCACGGCCTCGGGCACCACGTCGCTGAACACCCGGGCGCCCTGGCTGCCGCCGAACACGTACAGGCGCACCGGGCCATCCCCGGCCAGGGTGGGGTAGGACCGCCCGCCCATGGCGGCGATCTTGGGGCGCACCGGCATGCCGGTGCGGGTGACCTTGCCCGCGGCATCCACGGGCAGGCCTTCCGCGACCGCGAAGGACGTCGCGATGCGCCCCACACGGCGGGCCAGCAACCGGTTGGCGCGGCCCAGCACCGCGTTCTGTTCGTGGATGGCGGTGCGCACGCCGGCGAAGCTGGCGGCGAGCATGGTCGGCACCGAGGCGTAGCCGCCGAAGCCGATCACCGCATCCGGTGCCAGCCGCTTCAGCAGGGCCCGTGCCTGCATGGTGCCCCAGGCCAGTTCCGGGGTGCTGCGCAGGCGGGCGACAATACTCTTCCCGGCGACGGCCCCGGCACGGATACGGTGGGTCTCGACGGCGCCGAGGTCGCCGCCCAGGGTGCAGCCCCGGCGGTCGGTGACCAGGGCCAGGCGGACACCGCGCCCGGCCAGCTCGGCGGCCAGGGCCTCGGCCGGGAACACGTGCCCGCCGGTGCCGCCGGCGGCCAACACCACCAGGTGCGCCCTGGGGGCGGTCATCCGAACGCTCCCCGGCAAGCACGGATCTGCATGAAATCGTGCACGTGCATGCTCGCCCGCTGGCGCGTCAGCGCCAGAACCATGCCCATGGCATAGGCCATGGCCACGGTGGACGACCCGCCATAGGAGATGAACGGCAGGGTCATGCCCTTGGGCGGCATCAGGTGGATGGTGGAGGCCATGTTGATGATGGCCTGCAGGCCGAACTGGGCGAGCAGGCCGGCGACGGCCAGGAGAACGAACAGGTCGTTGTCCCTGAGCACGCGGGAAAACCCGCGCAGCACGACGAAGGCGAACAGCCCGACGACGACAAGGCAGGCTATAAGGCCGAATTCCTCGCCGGCGACGGCGAAAATGAAATCGGCGTGGGCGTCGGGCAACATCTCCTTGATGCGCCCCTCCCCCGGGCCGCGCCCGAACAGGCCCCCGTTGCGGAAGGCCTGGAGCGCCTGGGTGACCTGGTAGCCGTCCGCGGCCAGGGGGTCGAGGAAGCGATCGATGCGGGCCTGGACATGATCGAAGGCGAAGTAGGCGCCGACGCAGCCGCCCAGGAAGACGATCGCAATCCCCACCACCAGGGCCATCGACAATCCGACCAGGAAAAGCTGCACGCCCCACACGCCGGCGACGACGACGGCCATGCCCACATCCGGCTGCATCAGCAGGAGCCCGACCACCAGCGCGAACAGCCCGGCGGCAATCCGGTAGCCGGGAAAGCGCTCGTCCAGGCGCCGCTCCGTCAACATCCAGGCGGCGATCACCACGAAGCTGGGCTTGACGAACTCGGACGGCTGCAGGGTGAAGCCGCCCAACGGGATCCAGCGGGTGGCGCCGTTGATCTCCTCGCCGGCGAAAAGGGTCACCACCATCAGCCCCAAGGCGGCGGCGCAGCCCAACACGGCGAGCCGGCGGACGCCCCTGGGGGAGAGAAGAGAGGTGCCGAACATCACCGCCAGCGCCAGGGGCAGGAAAACGAACTGGCGGCGCGCGAAGTGGAAGGCCTCCAGGCCGATGCGCTCGGCCGCCGGCGGCGAGGCGGCCATGGTCAGCACCGCGCCGACGGCGGCGATGGCCACCATCGCGGCCAGGGTCCAGCGGTCGACCGTCCACCACCAGCGGCCAAGAAGACTGGTATCGGTACGGGCAAAGGTGCTCATCGCTTTCGCTCCTCAGCCCCCTCCGTCCGCCGATCCCCGGATGCACCGGAGTCGTCCTCGTACGGGTCCTCGTGCTTCCCCGGCAGCGCTTCCACCAGGTCGCGGAAGGCCTCGCCGCGCGCCTCGAAGTCCTTGAACTGGTCGAACGACGCGCACGCCGGCGACAACAACACCACCGCGCCGTCCGCCCCGTCCTCCAGCGCCCGCTCCCGGGCCTGCTCGACGGCGGCGGCCAGGGTCCCCGACAGGGTGGCCGCCACCCTGCCGTCGAGGACCTTGGCGAAGGCCTCTGCCGCCTCGCCAATGAGGAAAGCGTGGCGCAGCCGGTCGAGATGGGGCTCCAGCGCCTCCAGCCCGCCCTCTTTAGGCCGGCCGCCGGCAATCCAGTAGATGGTGTCGTAGCAGGCGAGCGCCTTCGCCGCGGCATCCGCGTTGGTGGCCTTACTGTCATTTATGTAGGTAATGCCGTCGACAACCGCTACCTGCTCCTGGCGGTGGACCAGTCCCGGGTAGCTCTGGATGCAGGCCATGATCACATTGGGCTGGGTGCCGGCGGCCTTGGCGGCGGCGTAGGCCGCGGCGGCGTTCTGCCAATTGTGCACGCCGGGCAGGGTCGGCACCCCCTTCAGGTCGAGCACCGGCACCGCCTGGCCCTCGGTGTCGTCGTGGAGCATCCCGTCAATGGCGTAGACGCCGCCGGCGATAAGCTGGGTACCGGAAACGGGAACCACCACCTGGTCGCCCTCAGCCTTGAGATCCTCGTAGACGGCCCGGGAGCGATCGTCGTCGACGCCGACCACCGCCGTGCGCGGCGTCGTCTGGCGGTGGAAAATCAGCCTTTTGGCGGCAACGTAGGTGTCCATGGTGCCGTGGCGGTCCAGGTGATCGGGGCTGATATTGAGCAGCACCGCCACGTCGAAGGTGATCGACACGGTGAGTTCGAGCTGGAAGGACGACATCTCCAGCACATAGACCCCCTCCTCCCCCAGGGGATCGAGGTCGAGCGCCGGAATGCCCAGGTTGCCGCCCACTTCCGCATCGCGGCCCGAGACCTGCAGGATGTGCCCGATGAGGGCCGTGGTGGTGGACTTGCCGTTGGTGCCGGTGATCCCGATGAAAGCCGCTTCGCGCTGGGAGCGGACCAGCAACTCGGTGTCGCCGACGACCTCGAGGCCGGCGGCGCGGGCCATGTTGACCACCGGATGCTCGTCGGGCCGGCCCTGGGGAATGCCGGGGCTGAGGACCAGGGTGGTCAGCTCACGCCAGTTGCAGCGGTAAAGGTCGACCAGGGGAATGTCGGCCTTGCGGGCCTCGGCGCGGGCGTCCTCGCTGTCGTCCCAGGCCCACACGTCGGCCTCGGCCTCGACCAGCGCCTTCGCCGCCGACAGCCCCGAGCGGCCGAGCCCGAAGACGGCAACGGGAAGACCGGCGAAGGGGAACATGGGGATCATGGGCCGTCCCTCACCGCAGCTTCAGGGTGGCGAGGCCGGCCAGGGCTAAGATGGTGGCGATGATCCAGAACCGGATGACGATGGTCGACTCGGCCCAGCCCTTTTGCTCGAAGTGATGGTGTAGCGGCGCCATGCGGAAAACCCGCTTGCCGGTGAGTTTGAACGAGATCACCTGGACGATCACCGAAACGGTCTCCAACACGAACAGCCCGCCGACGATGGCCAGCACCAGTTCGTGCTTGGTGATCACGCTGATGGCGCCCAGGGCCCCGCCCAGGGCGAGCGAGCCCGTGTCTCCCATGAACACCTTGGCCGGCGGCGCGTTGAACCACAGGAATCCCAGACCGCCGCCGACCAGGGCGCCCAGGAACACGGCCAGCTCGCCGCTGCCGGGCACGTAGTGGATCTGCAGGTACCCGGAGAAAACGGCGTTGCCCACCAGATAGGCGATTATGGCGAAAACGCTGGCGGCGATCATCACCGGAACGATGGCCAGCCCGTCCAGGCCGTCGGTGAGGTTGACGGCGTTGGACGCCCCCACCATGACCACCACCGCCAAGGCGACGAACATCCATCCGAGGTCGATCAGCAGGCTCTTGAAAAAGGGCACGGCCAGGGTGGTGCTCAGGGGCTCCGGCAGCAGCCGCATGATCCACAGGCCCGCGGCGATGGCGATGGCCGTCTGCAACCCCAGTTTCAGCTTGGACGACATGCCGGCGCTGTTGCGGTGCACCACCTTCAGGTAGTCATCGAGAAAGCCGATGGTGCCGTACGTGATGGTCACCCCCAGGGCCACCCACACGTAGCCGTTGGTGAGGTCCGCCCACAGCACCGTGGCCACCGTCAGCGCGAACAGGATCAGGAAACCGCCCATCGTCGGCGTGCCCTGCTTGGCCAGGTGGCCCACCGGGCCGTCGGTGCGGATCGGCTGGCCGCCGTTCTGGCGGGTGCGCAATGTGCGGATGAGCACCGGTCCGAAAACGAAGCTGAGCACGAGCGCCGTGATCACGGCGCCGCCGGTGCGGAAGGTGAGGTACCGGAAAACGTTGAGCACCGCGAACTGATCGGAGAGCGGATAGAGGAAATGGAACAGCATGGGCGGGCTCCGTCCCTATTCGTCGTTGACGGCGCGTTTCGGCGCCGCCGCGTCGTCGCCGCATTCCAGCTTCAGCAGCGACCGCACGATCAGGCCGGCGCGGGTGCCCGCCGATCCCTTGACGACGATCACGTCACCGGGCTGCACCGCCGCCGTCACCATGGGGGCCAGCATCTGGCACTCGGCGGCGTGGCCGCCGCGCATGGGTCGGGGCAGGGCGTCCCACAGGTGGGCCATGTCCGTCCCCGCCGTGAACACCACATCGATGCCGTGCTCCTCCAGGGGACCGGCCAGGGCCGCATGCTCCTCCGGCGAGGCGGCGCCCAACTCGAGCATGTCGCCGAGCACGGCGATGCGCCGCCCGCCGGGGCCCGGGCGCGCCTGGCCGAGCATGGCGATGGCGGCGCCCATGGAAACGGGGCTGGCGTTGTAGCTTTCGTCGATGAGATCGAACCGTCCGCCGGCAATGCGCACGCCATGGCGTTGACCGCGCCCGGTGAGCGCCGTCAGGCGATCGAGGTCGGCGGCGGCCCGCAAAACGTCTCCGCCGGCGGCGGCGACCGCCGCCAGGACGGCGAGGCCGTTCATCACCCAGTGGCGGCCGGCAATGCCGACGCGGCAGGCCACGTCGTCGCCCGATACAGTGGCCACGATGCGCGAACCTTCGCCATCCGGGGAGGACTCGACCAGACGCACGCTGGCCTCCACATGCCCGCCGAAGCTGAGGATGGTCTTCACGCCCTGCGCCCTGGCGGCGGCGGCAAGTCGGGGAAAATGGGGATTGTCGCGGTTGAGCACGGCGACGCCGCCGGGCTCCATGCCGGCGAACACCTCGGCCTTGGCGTCGGCGATCTGCTCGACGGTGTCGAAAAAGGCGCTGTGCACGGCCTCCACGTTCGTGATCACGGCCACATGGGGACGCACCAGGCGGGACAGGGGTTCGATCTCTCCGGGGTGGTTCATCCCCATCTCGAATACGCCGAAGGCGGTGTCCGGCGGCATGCGGGCGAGGCTCAGCGGCAGGCCCCATTTGTTGTTGAGGCTTCCCTTGCTGGCGCTCGTCGGCGCCTGGCGGCCGAGCACCGTTTTCAGCGCCTCCTTGACCCCTGTCTTGCCGACGCTCCCGGTCACCGCGATGATGCGCCCGTCGGTGCGCGCGCGGGCCGCCGCCCCCAGGTCCTCGAGCGCCGCCAGGGTGTCGTCGACGACAAGCAGCGGCATGTCCGCGGCCCCTTTCGGCGGCGCCCGTTCGACGACGGCGGCGGCGGCGCCCCGCGCCTCGGCGAGAAAGTCGTGCCCGTCGAACCGGGGTCCCTTGATGGCGACGAACAGGTCGCCGGGCCTCATGGTACGGGTGTCGATGGAGACGCCGGTGGCTTCCCAGGTGGCGCCGCCGCGGCCGCCGGTCGCTTCCGCCGCTTTCGCCGACGTCCACAGGATGTCCCGGTCTTTGTCTCCGCCCATCATCGTCCGAGCTCCCCGATGGCGGCGCTGAGGACTTCGGCGTCGTCGAAGGGCCGCACCTCGTCGCCCACGATCTGGCCCTGCTCGTGTCCCTTGCCGGCGACCACCAACAGGTCGCCGGGCCGCAACTCGGCGACCGCGGCGGCGATGGCCTGGCGCCGGTCCGCGATTTCGCGCGCGCCTTCGCAGGCGGCCAGGATCTGGCGGCGGATGCGCGCCGCATCCTCGCGGCGCGGGTTGTCGTCGGTGACGATGACCACGTCGGCGAGGGCGCATGCCGTGCGCCCCATCTGGGGCCGCTTGCCGGGGTCGCGGTCGCCGCCGCACCCGAACACCACGAAGAGGCGTCCCCGGGCGTGGGGACGCAGGGCCCCGAGCACGCTGGCGAGGGCGTCCGGCGTGTGGGCGTAGTCGACGAAAACGGCGGCGCCGCCGGGGTGGCCGGCGATCCTCTGGACCCGTCCCGGCACCCCGTCCAGGCCCTCCAGGGCGGCCACGGCGCGGCCCTCGTCCTCGCCGCAGGCGAGCGCCAGGCCGAGGGCGCAGAGCGCGTTTTCGGCCTGGAAGGCGCCGACCAGGGGCAGGGTGACCGTATGGGCCCGGCCCATGACGGTCAGCCGCAAGCGCTGTCCTTCGGGCAGCGGCTGGGCGTCCTCCAGGCGGATGTCTGCGCCCCGGGCGCCGTAGGTGATGATGCGGTGTCCCCTGGCCGCGCAGGCGGCCCTGACGGCTTCGCCGTACGGCCCGTCCGCGTTCACCACCGCCACGCCGCCGGCGTCCATGATGTCGGAGAACAGCCGCGTCTTCGCCTCCAGGTACGATTCCATGGAGCCGTGGTAATCCAGGTGGTCCCGGGACAAATTGGTGAACGCGCCGGCCGCCACGCGCACCCCGTCCAGGCGGTACTGGGCGAGGCCGTGGCTGGAGGCTTCCATGGCCAGGCACTCGACGCCCCGCCCGGCCAGGTCGGCGAGAATGCGGTGCAGCTCCACCGGGTCGGGGGTGGTCAGGCTGCCGGCGACCTCCAGCCCGGGTGCGGCGATGCCGAGGGTGCCCAGGCCGGCGGCCTGGCGGCCCAGCCGCGTCCACACCTGGCGCAGGAAGGACACCACCGAGGTCTTGCCGTTGGTCCCGGTTACCGCGGCCACCGTGCGCGGCTGGGAAGCGAAGAATCGCGCCGCCATGAGGGCGAAACGGCGGCGCGGATTGTCGTCGACGAGCAGGGGAACCGGGGGCTCCCGGGTTTCGATGCGGGTGCCGGGCGGCGCCAGCACGGCCGCCGCGCCGCGCGCCATCGCCTCGGGGATGAAGGCCCGGCCGTCGGCGCGGGCGCCGGCCAGCGCGGCAAAGAGGAATCCGGGCTCGACCAGGCGCGAGTCACATGTCAGACCGACGATGTCCGTATCCTTGCTTATCGCTCTTTGCGCCACCTGGAAATCGTCTCCTTCGACAAGATCAATGAGCCGCAAGGGATTGCTCCCGGACCTTCGCCGGCGGGGGGTTGAGGGAAGCGAGCAGCGGGTGCGGGCCTTGCGGCGTCTCTTCCGCGGGGACCGGGGCGAAGCCCACAAGGGGCGCCATGCGCCGCACCATCCGGGCGACCACCGGCGCGGCGACCCGGCCCCCGGTGGCGGCCTTGCCGTCGGTGTCCTTGGGCTCGTCGAGCAGGACCAGCACCACATAGCGGGGCGCATTCATGGGGAAGGCGCCGACGAAGGAGGAAATCGAGGCGTCGCTGCGGTATCTGCCGCCCTCCAGTTTGTCGGCGGTTCCCGTCTTGCCGCCGACCCTGTAGCCCGGCGCCTGCGCCCTCTTGCCGGTGCCGCGGAGCACGACCAGGCGCATCAGCGCGCGCATCTGCCGCGACGTGGCCACGGACAACACCCGCCTGCCTTCCGGCTGGACGCCGTCGGGCCGGCGAAGGAGGGTGGTCGGACGCGCGATGCCGCCGTTGACCACGGTGGCCACGGCCCCCGCCATCTGCAGGGGGGTCACGGCGATGCCGTGGCCGTATCCGATGGTCATGGTGTTGATGTCGCGCCACCGCGCCGGGATCAGCGGCGCCGCCACCTCGGGCAGTTCGATGGGCGAACGGCTGAGCAGCCCGAAGTTGCCGAGATAGGACCGCTGGACCCGGGCGCCCACGTCCAGGGCCATCTTGGCGGCCCCGATATTGGACGAATAGACCAGGATTTCCGGCACCGACAGCCACCGGTTGCGGCCGTGGAAGTCGGTGATGGTGAAGCGGGAGACGCGGATCGGCCGGCTGGCGTCATAGCCGTCGCGGAGCGTCACCGTGCCGCTGTCCAGGGCCATGGCCGTGGTGAACAGCTTGAAGGTGGAGCCCATCTCGTAGACGCCCTTGGTCACCCGGTTGAAACCGCCCTCGCCGCCGGCGGTGGCGGGCCGGTTGGGGTCGAAGTCGGGCAGGGAGGCAAGGGCCAGGATCTCGCCGGTCTTCACGTCGAGCACCAGCCCGGCGGCGCCCAACGCCCTGGACCCGACAAAGGCGGCGGAGAGTTCCTCGCGCAGCATCGCCTGCAGGCGAAGGTCGACCGACAGCCGCAAGGGTGCGCCGCGGCGCAGGGTTTCGTCGAAACGCCGTTCCAGGCCGGCGATGCCGCGGCCGTCCACGTCGGTGAACCCCAGCAGATGCGCCGCCGTCCGCCCGTGGGGATAGACCCGGTGCTCGCCGCGCTGGAAGGCGAGGCCGGGAATGCCGAGGCGGTTGACCGCGTACTGCTGCGTCGGGGTCAGGATGCGGCGCAGCCAGACGAAGCGCCCCCGGGACGTCAGCTTGGCCAGCACCGCGGACCGGTCGAGGCCGGGCAGGACACGCACCAGCTTGTCGGCGGCCTCTTCCGCGTCCAGCACCTCGGTGGGGTCGGCGTAGAGCGAAACGGTGGGCAGGCTGGTCGCCAGGATGACGCCGTTGCGGTCGGTGATGTCGGCGCGCCCGCCGGTCGCGGCGCGGGCCGTGGCCACGGCCGCCAGGTGGGACTCGGCGCCCCTCCCCAGCACGGTCAGGTCGACCAGGCGCCCGGCGATGGCAAGGAAGGCCAGCGCGAAGACGACGCTGGTGACCAGCAGGCGGTTGCGCCCCGTTTCCAGGGCCTGCTTGCGGGTGCCCTCCAGGCGGACCCGCTGCCGTTGCCAGGCTTCCGCGTGGATGGGACGGGACATCTCGCGCTCGGTCACCGGCCTGCCCTTCCGCCGACCAATGGTGTGAGAAGCGGCAGCGTGTTGCGGTCCGCCACGTTGGTCCTCGGGGCGCCTTCGCGGCCGGACGGGAGCACCGACAGGGTGCTGAGCGTGCCCATCTGCTCCGATTCCACGGGGCGCAGCCCCAGGTGCCGCGCGGCCAAGGCGCCCAGGCGCACGGGATCGTTGAGATAGCTCCATTCCGCCTCGAGCACGTGGGTGGCCCGCCGCTCGGCCAGGATGGAGCGGTTGAGGGCGACGAACTCGTCCTCCAGGTCCTGCACCTGGTACTTGAGCGAGAACAGGGCCAGGCTCAACGCCGCGGCCAGGAAGACGAACAGCACCGTGGTCCGTCGCATCATGCCGGGCCTCCCTCCATGGCGCCGGTCCACGGCGGCTCGGCGGTACGTTCGGCGGCCCTGAGGCGCGCCGAGCGGGAGCGCGGATTGGCGGCGACCTCGTCCGCCGAGGGCCTGGCGACCCCGCGGCCGAGGAGGCGGAAACTGGGCGGCGGCGGCGCCTCCGCGGGGCCGGGGACGTGGCGCGACGGCCGCGGCGCGGTGCCGCTGCGCATCCTCAGGAAATCCTTGACCGTCCTGTCCTCCAGGGAATGGAAGGAGACCACGGCCAGACGGCCCCCGGGGCCGAGCAGGGTTTCCGCCGCCGACAGGCCCCGGTCGAGCTCGCCGAGTTCGTCGTTGACGTAAATGCGCAGGGCCTGGAAGGTGCGGGTGGCGGGATCGATGCCGTCCCGGGACCGGGGGACGACGCGGCGCACCAGGTCGGCCAACCGGCGGGTCCGGGTGATCGGCGCCTCGGCGCGGGCCTCGACGATGGCCCGGGCGACGCGCCGGGATGCCCGTTCCCCGCCGTACCGATAGATGATGTCGGCGAGTTCCTTTTCGCCCAAGTGGTTGACCACGTCGGCCGCGGTCCGTCCCACAGTGTCCATGCGCATGTCGAGGGGGCCGTCGGCGCGGAAGGAAAAGCCGCGCGCCGGAGCGTCCAGTTGCATCGACGACAGGCCCAGATCGAGGGCGACGCCGTCCACCCGGTCGACGCCGAGGCCGCCGAGCAGCCCCGTCATGTCGCCGTAGCGCCCGTGGATGACCGTGAAGCGGCCCGGATACCGGCGCTCCATTCGGGTGCCGCTCCGTGCCGCGTCGGGGTCGCGGTCGATACCCCAGACCGTGCACCGGGCGGCCTTGAGGACGGCCTCCGAATATCCCCCGGCGCCGAAGGTGGCGTCCACGTAGATGGCGCCGTCGCGGGGGGCCAGAACCTCCAGCACCTGGCGCAGCATCACCGGCGTGTGGGCGGGCGCCGACACGGCTAAGCCTCCTCGTCCCGGTTGCGGCGCAGGCGCAGGGTGGCGCCGCGCGACCGGGCACGCTCCAAGGCCTGGTCGTGGTTGGCGTCGTAGGCCTTGGGCTCCCAGATCTGCAGGCGCGCGCCGCGGCCCACGAACAGGGCCTCGCCGGCCAGGCCCGCGTGCTCGATCAGCACCTTGGGCAGCACGATGCGGCCTTCGGGATCGAACGGCAGGGGATGGGCGTTCTCTAAGATGATGGCGGCCAGGTCGTCGTGGTCGTCGGAGAACATGTCCAGGTCCTCGAGGCTGGCGCTGACGCGGGCCATGAAGTCCTCGTCGCACGCCTCGATGGCCGGATATTTGAACAGGGGATACGCGTACAGCCCGGCGAAGTCCTGCTCGCGGAAAGCATCGCGAAAGGGTTTGGGAACGGAAATCCGTCCCTTCTTGTCGATCCTGTTGAGATATCTGCCGACCAGCAGCCCCATGCCGACCCCCGAGAATCCGTTTCCCGCCCCGGCTTTCGCCGGAGTCCTGCCCCACGCGGTACTTCCCCCTTAGACACATACCGGGCCATATTGGGATATCATGGGAGATCATGGGCGTCAATGGGATACTGTGGTTTTACTTGGGTTTTCAAAGTGTTGCCGAAATCTCCGGGGCCCGCACTACATGTTGCGGAGAAATAGTTAAAAATTCCCCAAGGATTGTGGTGTCCTATTAAGAAAGGAAATTCTGGCAATTTTATGTTCTTCGTATGTTCTTTTATTGGCAACCGGCGTGTAACCGGCCGGATCGGACTTATACCAAGGGGCGCTGATCATGACCCATAGAGACGGCTTACCAAGGTTTTCGGCCAGGAGCGTGCGCTGTGGCGATGCGGGGCATCGCGAAGCGTGCGCGACGCCGTCCGAAAGCCTTGGTAAGCCGCCGTTGCGGTCGCGTATGCGGCCCGTCGGAGGGCGTCGAAAAGTTTTGACGATGCGCC
>JADFHR010000057.1 GCA_022567015.1 Pseudomonadota bacterium | reverse complement strand
GAAAGCCTTGGTAAGCCGCCGTTGCGGTCGCGTATGCGGCCCGTCGGAGGGCGTCGAAAAGTTTTGACGATGCGCCGCATCGCCTGCAACTTTCCTCCTACCCGACGAGCCGCCTACGCGATCTCTAGGGGTCATGATCAGCGCCCCTTGGTATTATTAGCCGCCCTGTCCGGGATCGGCCTCGGCGGTCGGACGTTCGCCGCGGGCTTTCGCGGCCGGCCGATTCCAGCCGGTATCGCCGCCACGCGATTTCCGTGGCCACAATATTTCGATAATTCTGGAAATATCGTTTACAATGCCGGCGCCATGGCCTAAAAGGGACGGCATGGATCTGGACCATGCCGCCCGGTGCCTGGAGAAGCTGGGCCACCCGACCCGCCTGCGGATCATCCGCCTGCTCGTGCGCGCCGGCCCCGACGGGCTGAGCGTGGGTGCGGTGAAGGAGCACCTGGGCATTCCCGCCTCGACGCTCTCGCATCACATCGGGCATCTGGTGAGCGCCGGGCTGATCGGCCAGGAGCGCCGGGGCCGGATCCTGCGTTGCACGGCCAACTACCCGTTGCTGGACTCCGTTGTCACCCTGTTGACCGAGGAGTGCTGCACCGGGCTGACGGCCGTGCGCAAACGGGCGGGCTAGGCGGGGCGGTGTCGAGGGCATTTTTTTGAATTACCGTTTCGATCATTGCACAACGATGGAAAAATCATCCGTGGGAGCGATCTGCGCATGGCGGCCGTGACCCTTGCCATACAACGGCTGAACGGAGCCTTCAGGCGCCTGGACCGGGTTGTGCTGGCGGCCTTGGGCGTTTTCGCCGTATTGGCCGTGGCGGCGCCGGCCCAGGCGGTGGAAAGTTTTATCTTCACCCTCGGCGCGCTTGGCTACATCGCGCCGTTCCTGGCCTTTTCCGTGGTGGTTGCCGCGAGCGCCCGGGCGAGCGGCGCCGACCAGCAGATGGCCCGGATCTTCGGCGGGCGGCCGGTCGCCATGATCGCCACCGCCGCGGCCTTCGGCGCCCTGTCGCCGTTCTGCTCGTGCGGGGTGATCCCGATCATCGCCGGCCTCCTCGGCGCCGGGGTTCCCCTGGCCCCGGTGATGGCGTTCTGGATCAGCTCGCCGATCATGGACCCGGAGATGTACATCCTGACCGGCGCCGTTTTCGGCTTCCCGTTCGCCACCGCCAAGGCCCTGGCCGCCCTGTCCATGGGGCTCTTCGCCGGCTACGCGACCCACGCGCTCAGGCGCACGTCGGCCTTTGCCGACCCCCTCAAGGGAACGGCGTCCTGCCGCCAGTCATGCGCCGCGCCGGCGGTGGCGGAAGACGCCGCCGTGGTCTGGACCTTCTGGCGGTGGCCGGCGCGCCGCGGCAAATTCATCGCCGAAGCCCGCACCACCGGCTGGTTCCTGCTCAAGTGGCTGACCCTGGCCTTCGTCATCGAGAGCCTGATGGTGGCGTACCTGCCCGCCGATACGGTTGCCGGGTGGCTCGGCGGCGAAAATTGGTGGACCATCCCGGCCAGCGTCGCCGCCGGGGTGCCCACCTACCTGAACGGCTATGCCGCCATCCCCACCGTCGCCGCCCTGGTCGACATGGGCATGGCCCCCGGCGCCGCCCTGGCCTTCATGGTGGCGGGCGCCGTCACCAGCATTCCGGCGGCCATGGCGGTGTTCGCCCTGGTCAGGCGCGGCGTGTTTTTCTGGTACCTGGTGCTCGGGCTTTTGGGTTCGCTCATGGCCGGATTCGTGTACCAGGCCGTGGTCTGAGAGCGGCCGGCGGCGACGGGACGCCGCCCGCGCCCGGCTTATCGTGAAGCAACCCAGGCACCTTCCGGCGCGGCCGATAGCCGGGATAGTGAAATCGTTTGGTCACTCCGCCTCGATCGGGTTGAAATACCCACACCGGCAGCAATGGCCGTCACATGAGTCCCATGTTCCTGAACGAATAATGGGTGCTCTTGCTGATGATAAGGTGGTCGTGCAGGACGATGCCCAGGCTTTCGACGGCCTCCATGACGTCTTTCGTAACCTCGATGTCGTCACCGGAGGGTGTCGGATCGCCGGACGGATGGTTGTGAACCAGGACCAGGGCGGTGGCGCTCAGTTCCAGCGCCCGCTTGACCACCTCGCGAGGGTAAAATGGAGTTTGATCGACGGTTCCCTTTTGTCCTACCTCGTCGGCGATGAGGATGTTACTGCGGTTGAGGTAGAGGACCCGGAAATGCTCGGTTTTTTCGTGGGCCATGCCGATTCGGCAATAGGTGATCAGCTTGTCCCACGAATCGAAGATCGGGCGTTTGGTCAGATCCTCGCGGGCGAGGCGAATGGCGGCCTCACGCACCGCGGCAAAGGCGACGATGGCCTCGTCGCCACCGTGAATCTCCTTGATGGCTCGTGGCTCGGCATTGATCGTCTCGGCGAAACTGCCGAGCCCGCTCATCAGGCGTTCGGTCAATGCGGCGGCGTCGTCGCGCGGGGCCGTCAACAGGAGCAGAAGCTCCATAAGCTCATGGTCGTGGAGGCTCGTCGCCCCCGCTGTCTCGATCCGTTTTGACAGTTCCCTGTAAAGATCGACGCGCTTGTGCAAAACCTCTTCGGCACGCATGCGATCGGTCAGGGTGGCAAGGTAGTTGGCCAGGGTCGCCGCCCATTTGGGCAGGCGCCCCTTCAGGTCGATCTTTTCCGGGTGGGCGAGGGTAAGGACACCGACCACCGTCTCGCCCATGATCATGGGGACGGGAATTATTGTCTCCATCTTGTGCCGTTTGAGCTTCCTGGCGCGCCCCGAACCATTGGTGGCGGGCACTTTTCCCATGGGGCCGCCGTTGCGGACGATGGCATGACAGAAGGTGTCCTCCATGGGAACCCTGCGGCTATCGCCGTTGGACGGCACGGGCACGCCCTTGGTCCGGCTATGGGCGGCCCCGTTAAATTTCCTGTCATAGAGCTCGATGGAAACGTCGGGAAATTTCGTCGCCTTGCTGATGACATCCACGATGCTTTGGAAAGCCTCCGCCAGGGTGTGGGGTTGGAGCGAGATTTCGGAAATCTTGTGCAGGGTCAGGAGTTCCCGGTTGCGTAGGCGCAACTCCTCCTCCACGCGTCCGCGCTCGGCGACTTCCCCGGTCAGTTCCCTGGTCCGCTCCTCGACACGCGACTCCAGTTCATCGTGGGCCTTGCGGAGTGCCTCCTCCGCCCGCTTGCGTTCGGTGACGTCGGTGAGCACGGTGAGGGAGCGCACGAATTTCCCCCCCTCGTCCCGTTCCACCACCGCGGACACCAGGATGTCGACGACCTCGCCGTTCTTTTTCACGAACTGCAGGGGAAGGTCCGTGGTCCGGCCCGTTTTTATGAATTCTGGATGGGCGGACTCGATTACATACTTGGCGGACTCTTCGGTCATGAACGTCACGACCATTTCGCCGATCACCTCGCCGCGCCCGTAGCCCAGGACCGTGAGCCAGTGGTCGCTGACGCTGAGCAGGCGCCCGTCCCGGCCGACGGAGTGGAGCATCACCGGCGTGTTCTCGTAGATCCGGCGGCAGTGTTCCTCGCTTGCGCGAAGGATCTCTTCGGCCCGCTTGGCAGTGTACAGAAGAACCGCCGTCACCCAGATGGCGAAGAACGCGAGAGCCCGGTTGGTCAGCACCATCCAGGCGATTCCGCCCTCGGGCGAGAAAAAGTATGCCGCCGCGGTGAGCACGGAAGAAACCGCCGCCAGCACGAAAATGTAGGACCGCTTGTGAAACCACCACCCGGTGAGCACCAGCGCCACGTACGGCACCCCGCCCGCGACCCCCAAGGGCAGCGACAGATCGACAAGGAATATCGCAACGGCCAGGAACGCGGCCGCCGAGCTTAGCTCTGGGTTGATTCTTTGGGTCCGGACCACCATTCACCTCGACGGTTGCGCCAACAATTTTTATCTGGTTGCAATATATTAAGAGAATATCGCATTTAGAGATTTAAAAAATTAAATACAAAAATTAGTAGTTATTATCCATATGTTATAATCTATTAAGTTGAACATTGAGTATATAATGCATGTGTATGGGTGACCCATACGAACGTAGGGGTTCGAAGCGATTATGTTTCGCCGGGCGAATCGGTCGGCCCCACATCGCCATGGGACACGCGCCTGGCCACGGCGCAAAATCATCCCGGTCAAATGGTTCCATCGGGTCGGATAGTGCTCTAGTGAAACGGGAAATCCGCCGGAGCCCCCGCTGACGCAAAGAATCCGGGGGACACCTTCGATCCATGCCGTCAATCGGTCTTTGGACGGCTTGGCGGCTATGAAGACGTGAACGGCGCCGATCGTCTGGGACGCGACCCTGCCATGGGTTGGATTGTCGGCGGCAAGGCCGTCGAAAAACAGGCCGCTTCCACCAGCCACATGGGACGCTGCGAGACGGAGCTACTGCCCATGGAAGAAAATCTATCCGACCCGAGAGACCTTTCCGGTGTTTGGATCGATCAAGGTTGACGACCGCGGCCCGCCGAAGGTGATCATTCTCGACATGGACAGCCGTGTCAGCCCGACCCATGGCGACCAGGAAGGAGCGGCCTGCAACGGCCGCTTCGGCCGCACCTGTCACCAACCCCTTTTTCTGTTCAACCACGTCGGCGATCCGGAATTAAGCCGGGTTACACCGTGGGAGCCGCCGTTCGGTCGTCCCTGGGCTACGCATGAATAATATATGCGTAAATACGAATATGTTTAAAACGGGAAAACAACAATGCCCGGCCTTCGGCTCCGCAGGCCGGACGGCGCCAGCGCCGGGGGCGGCCTCGAACTCCATGGCCAGATCCTCGACCATGGCCACCTTGGCCCGCGGACGGCGGGTAAAGCCGAACGGGTTGTCGCCGACCTGGAACAGGCCCGGCCGGCCGCGTCCTCGGCGACAACGCGGAACGGCGGCGGCGGCCTCGCGAAGCCCCGGCGCGTCGGTTCCCCGGTCCTCGGCCAGCGCGACGGGCGCCAACGTCATCCCGAAAATGCGCACGGCGACGCCGGCAAGCCCGCAGACCACCAGCGACCAAATCCAACGTGCGGCTCGAACGCCCATTACCGGCCTCATCCAGAAATCCCTTCCTCCCGAAACGCCAAACCCGCTGTTTTATTGCCGGGTTAGGTGCCCAGGCGCCGCCACAACCTCCCATTATGGGCGCGCGCGGCGACGGCTCCCCGGACAACTTTGAACATGGCCAATGATAGTTGTCCGTTGGGGGTAAAGGAACTATCCGAACGTATAGTAATTTATACGAACGAATAGGATTTGACCGACCTTCCACGGCCGCCGCCGGCCGCGGACGCCCCGGGCGCCGCCGGTTTTCGCGGATCCCGGCCCCGTCAGTGCGTCACGGCCATGGCGTTGGGCTTGAACAGCACCTCGCCGTTGATCCTGAAGGTGCCGATGGCGGCCTGCCCCTCGGGCGAAATCAACCAAGCGATGAATTCCCGGCCCAGATCCGCCTTCACGTAGGGATGCCTTTCGGGGTTCACCAGGATGACGCCGTAGGGGTTGAACAGGCGCCTGTCGCCTTCCACCAGGACCCGCATGCCGGCCCGGTTCCTGAAGCTGAGCCAGGTGCCGCGGTCGGCCAGGGCGTACCCTTGCATGGCCGACGCCGTATTCAGCGTCGCCCCCATGCCCGACCCGGTTTCCCGGTACCAGCTCCCGGACGCCTGGACCACGTCCACGCCCGCCGCCCGCCACAGGGCCAGTTCCTTCTTGTGGGTGCCGCTGTCGTCGCCGCGGGAGACGAAGGGCGCCCGCGCGAGGGCGATCTTTTCCAATGCCTTGGCGGCATCCGTCATGCCGGCGATGTGGGCCGGATCGTCGTCGGGCCCGACGACGACGAAGTCGTTAACCATGACATCGAAGCGCTTGACGCCGAATCCCTCGGCGACGAACGTCTCCTCCGACGGCCTGTGGTGGACGAACAATACGTCGGCGTCGCCGTTCTGGGCCATGCGGATGGCCTGGCCGGTGCCCACCGCCACGACGCGGACCTGGATTCCGGTCTTTTTCTCGAACAGGGGCAGGATGTGGTCGAAAAGCCCCGAGTTCTTGGTCGAGGTGGTGGAGGCGACGATGATGAACTTCTCGGCGGCGGATGCCGTCGGGATGAAAGACGCGGCGAGGAGGGCCGCGGACAAAATCCGGATCGCCAGTTTACCCATTTTCCGTTTTCTCTGCCTGGTCGGAGGTGTCGTCGCGCGGTCGCCGCCACAGCAGCTCGCCGCGCAGGAAGGCCCGCGCCAGGTCGTTGCGCGGGCCGGCGAAGAAGGCGTCCGCCGGGCCCTTTTCCAGCAGCCGGCCCCGGTGCAGGAACAGGATTTCGTCGGCGAGCCGGCGGGCCTGGCCGAGATCGTGGGTGGTCATGATCACCTGCGTGCCGGCGGCGTGGATGGCGGTGATCACGCGCTCGACGGTGTGGGTGGCGGCGGGATCCAGGTTCGCCGTCGGCTCGTCGAGGAACAGGACCTGGGGCATGAGCGCCCAGGCCCTGGCCAGGGCCAGCCTTTGCTGCTCGCCGAAGGACAGCACCCGGGCCGGGTGGCGGGCCAGCCGGGAAAGGCCCGTCTCGGTCAGGGATTCCGCCACCATGTCCCGGCGCTGGCGGCGCGGAACCCCGCGCAGGGCAAGGGCGTAGTCCACGTTGGCCGCCACCGAACGGCGCAGCATCACCGGGCGTTGGAACACCATGGCCTGATGGGCGGACGGGTCCCGGCCCTCGGCCCCGTGCCAGATGATCTGTCCGGCGCTGGGCTTGAGCAGACCGTGGCAGAGGCGCAGAAGCAGGCTCTTGCCGGCCCCGTTGGGGCCGAGGATGATGGTGCTCGGGCCCGCCGCGAAGATGCACGACAGGTCCTTGATCAGGCGCTTGCCGCCGGCCTCGAAGGACACCCGGTAGAATTCCAGGGGCAGGATGGAGGTCGAGACGGGGAGGGTGGAAGGAGCGGTCATCCCGCGTGGCGCCTCTGGGCCGCCTCCTTGAGCACGAAGGCGGCGCCGTTGATCCCCGTCGACAGCACGATCAGGATGATGCCGAGCCCGAGCGCCAGCGCCAGGTCCCCCTTGCTCACCTCGAGCGCGATCGCCGTGGTCATGACCCGGGTCACGTGGTCGATGTTGCCGCCGACGATCATCACCGCGCCCACTTCCGCGCTGGCCCGGCCGAACCCGGCCAGCACCGCCGTCAGCAGGGTGAACCGGCCATCCCACAGCAGCGCCGTCAGCGCCCGCCCCGGCCCGGCGCCGAGGGAGCGCAGCTGCTCCTCGTACTCGGTCCACAGGTCCTCCACCACCTGGCGGGTTAGCGCGGCGATGATGGGCGTCACCAGAACCACCTGGGCGATGATCATGGCGGCGGGCGTAAACAAAAGCCCGAGCACCCCCAGGGGCCCGGCCCTGGACAGAATCAAATAGACGATCAGGCCGACCACCACCGGCGGCAGGCCCATCAGCGCATTCAGCATGACCACGATCGCCGTGCGCCCGGGGAAGCGGAACAGGGCCACCGCCGCCCCCAGGGGCATGCCGATGAGGGTCGCCAGAAACACGGCGCCGACACTGACTTGCAGGGAAAGAAGGACGATCTCAGCCAGATCAGGGTCCAGCCGGACCACCAGCGAAAGTGCCGCCCCCAGGGCGGAGCCGAAATCGGTCATGCCCATTGCCTCCCCAAATTTTACATCCGATTTCGCGTTTTTTTATCATAACGCGGTAAAATTATGTATTTAAAACATATTTATGCATAATATTGCGGAACCGAGCATAACGCGCCCGGCGGAAGATGTTTTGCAAGCGCTTGTACTGGCGTCAACGGCTACCCATAGTGTTGAGTCTTCGCCGGGGAGGAAAACGCATGGTGCCGCCTAAGGAATTTCTTGTCCAGCCCGACCCCTCCGACCCCCGCCTGACGCGGCGCGTCGACGGCATCGACCAGGACGGCGTGCGCCTGACCATCTCGGTGACCGTGGAGCGGCCCCTGACCCTGTTCCTGAACGGCCAGGAAATCGTCACCATGATGAGCATCTGCGATTACCCCGAATACCTGGGGGTGGGGTATCTGCTCAACCAGAACATGATCCACGCCGACGACAGGATCACCGGCGTCGAATACGACTCCGACATCGAGACGGTGGTGGTGCGTACCGACCGCGAGACCGATTACGAGGAGAAGCTGAAAAAGAAGACCCTGACCTCGGGCTGCGCCCAGGGGACCGTGTTCGGCGACATGATGGAAAAGTTCGAAAACGTGCGCCTGCCCGCAGACGCGGTTCTGCGTACCTCGTGGCTGTACACCCTGCTCAAGAAGATCAACACGGCGCCGAGTCTCTACCTGGAGGCGGGCGCCATCCACGGGTGCGTGCTGTGCGAGGAGGACCGGCCGCTTCTCTACATGGAGGACGTGGGCCGCCACAACGCCGTCGACAAGATCGCCGGCTACATGTTCCTCAAGGGCATGGAGGGCGGCGACAAGATCTTCTACACCACCGGGCGCCTGACCAGCGAGATGGTCATCAAGACGGTGCAGATGGGCATTCCCATCCTGGTGTCGCGCTCGGGCTTCACCGCCTGGGGGGTGGAGCTGGCGTGCCAGGTGGACATGGCCCTGCTCGGCCGCGCCCGGGGCAAACGGTTCATCGCGTTGTCGGGCGAACGCCGCATCATCTACGACGCCGACACCGCCCGTGTCGGCGAAGAACCTCGCCACCTGCAGCGCAAGGGAGCCCGTGAAGACGATGCCGCCTGATCCCGGGCCCAATGGCGCCGCCACGGGCGCCGCCGACGGTGTCGCCGGCGTGTTGCTCGCCGGCGGGCGGGCGACACGCATGGGGGGCGGCGACAAAAGCCTGCACAGTCTTGCCGGCCGGCCGATCCTGGCCCATGTCATCGAGCGGGTGCGCCCGCAGGTGTCGGTTCTGCTGCTCAACGCCAACGGCGACCCCGCCCGGTTCCAAGGCTTCGGCCTGCCCGTGGAGGGAGACGTGATCGAGGATTTCGCCGGGCCCCTGGCCGGCATCCTGACCGGGCTCGAGTGGGCCGGGGCGCACGTCCCCGGTTGCCGGTGGGTGGCCAGCTTCCCCACCGACGCGCCGTTTCTGCCCCGGGACCTGGTGCGGCGCATGGTGGCCTCCGTCGGCGCCGAGGACGCCCACATCGGCTGCGCCGCCTCGGGCGGGCGCACCCATCCGGTGGTCGGGCTGTGGCCCGTCGGCCTGGCCGGGGACCTGCGCCGGGCGATGACGGAAGACGGCGTGCGCAAGATCGACCGGTGGACGGCGGGCTACCGGGTCGCCTATGTGGAGTATGCGGCCGCGCCCGTCGATCCGTTCTTCAACGTCAACCGGCCCGGGGACCTGGAGCGGGCCGAGCGGCTGCTGGGCGCCGACACACCCGCCGCCGGCGGGCAGGGCGCGGACGGGCGCCGGCCGGACTTAACGGGCGCCGCATGAAGCTGAAGCCCACCGAAAGCATGTCCGCCGGCGTCGTGCTGGAGCGCCGCAAGATCGACAACCCGTGGCAGGACTACGTCTGGCACCCGGTGGCGGTGATCCCGGGGGCGCCGCCGATTACCGAGTGGCGGGTCCTGCGCCAGGGCGAAGGCTGGGTGCATTACCACGCCGGGACCCTGGAGATCGAACTCTACCGCAAGGAAACAGAGGGCTACCGGGTCAACCTGGCGCAGGCGCAGCCCCGGGTCTTCGTCGTCCTCAGACCCGACGAAGAAGACGAGTGCGGGCACGACGTCATCCCCTTCCTCGTCACCGTCTGTCCGTTCGAGGCGCAGGACTACGACGACACCGATGAAGAGATGGTCGGGGGCGTGCCCATGCCGGACGAGGTGATCGCCTGGGTGCGGGACTTCATCGACGAACACCACGTGGACGTGCCGTTCAAGAAACGCAAACGCGAACCCTACGATCCCCGCAAGGGCGGCTTCGCGCGGAACCCTGGCCGCGGAGGCAGCCATGGATGAAGAAGGCGAAGGCCCGCTCGCCCGCTGGTCGCGCCTGAAACGCCGCAGCTCCAGCGCCGGGTCCGGGCGGCGCGGCGGCGCGGCGCCGGTGACCGTCGCCAACGTGGACCCCGGATTTCCGGCGGTCTCGGTCCCCGGGGAGACAAGGGGGGCGGCCCCCGAGGGCGGCGTGCCGGCGGTGGCGCCGGGAGAGGATACGCCGGCCGGCGAGGACGCCGCCAAGGACCTGCCGCCCATCGACAGCCTGGGCAAGGATTCAGACTACACGCCGTTCCTCGGGGACGGGGTGCCGGAAAAACTGGCCCGCGCCGCCATGCGCAAACTGTGGAGCAGCGACCCCATATTTGCCTTCCGGGACGGCCTCGACGATTACGACGAGGACTTCACCATCATAGAAACCATTGTCAAGGCGGTGACGTCCAAGGTCGGCAAGGCCAAGGCCAAGGCGAAGAAAGCCAAGGGCAAAGCGAAGGCGAAGGCGAAGAAGACCGGGGCCAGGGCCGAGGTCAAGACCGCCGGGACCAAGAAGGGCAAGGCCAAACAAAAAAAGAAAACCGCCGCCAGGAAAGGCCGGCGCGCCGGGGAGGAAGAAAAGGCCTGAGCGGCCGTGGCGAGGACGCCGTCGTATGGGTGCACTTTAGCTGATTCAGGACACTAGGACCTCGTTGATCACCCGCGCCAGTTCCCCGGTCTTGAACGGTTTGCGGAGCAGCGGCGCGCCGCTTTCGGGCACGCCTTCGGTCGCCGTCGCTTCGTCCGGATACCCCGACATGAAAACGACCTTGGTCGTGGGCCTTGTGCGCTGGATGGCCCGTGCCAGCTCAACCCCGTTCATGCCGCCGGGCATGACCACGTCCGTTAACAGCAGGTCGATGCGGTCCGCCTTCTCCGACAGGGTCAGGGCGTCACGCCCGTTGTTTGCATAGAGGACCCTGTAGCCCAGCTTCTCCAACAGCTCGACCGTGGCGCCCAGCACTTCGGTGTTGTCCTCGACGACCAAGACGGTGGCCCCGCCGCGCACGGGCTCCTCGGTTGCCTCGGCCGGTTCCGGCGTTTCTCCCGCGCCGGCCTGTACACGCGGCAGGTACAGCCGCACCGTCGTGCCCCGCCGGGGTGCGCTCTCGATGTCGATATAGCCGCCCGACTGCCGCCGGACGAAGCCGAAAACCCTGCTCAGGCCGAGGCCGATACCCTTGCCGATGTCCTTGGTAGTGAAAAAGGGGTCGAACGCCCGCTCGGCCACATCCGGGGTCATGCCGGTGCCGTTGTCCACCACCGCCAAAATGACGTAGTCGCCGGGGACGACCTTGTAGGGGAGTCTCGCCGCGGCGGCCTCGTCGAGGCGGAAGTTGGCCGTCTCGATTATGATCTTGCCGCCGTCGGGCAGTGCGTCCCGCGCGTTGATGACAAGATTCAAGAGCGTGCTGTCAAGCCCTCCCGGATCGATCGAGACGGGCCAAACGTCATCGCCCATTACGGTCTCGATGGCGATCGTTTCGCCGACCATGGGACGAAGCATCTGGACCGTGTCGGCGACGAAGGCGTTAACGTCGATGACCTTGGGCGACAACGCCTGCCGGCCCACATAGGACAGCATGTGCTGGGTCAGCTCGCCCCCCTTGAAGGCGGATTTCAGGGCTTTTCGCACCCTCCGTGTCGGGCTCTTCATGCCCTTGATCTCTTCCTCCAGCAACTGCAGGTTGGCGGTGATGACCATGAGAAGGTTGTTGAACTCATGGGCGACGCCGCCGGTCAACTGGCCCAGGGCCTCCATCTTCTGCGCCCCGGCCAGTTTTGCCTGAAGCACGATGCGCTCGGTGATGTCGGTGTGGACCCCGCAGATGGCAACCGGCCTACCGTCGGAACCGGGGATGGCAAACTTGGTGACCAGCATGGTGTGCGTGGTGCCGTCCGCGAACACCCTCTTCGCCGTGCGTTCGCTGATGGCGCCCGTCGCCAGGGCCTTGCGCTCCTGGTCGGAAATGATGTCGGCCCTCTCCTCCGGGTAAAGGTCGTAACAGGTCTTGCCGGCGATGTCTTCGCGGCTGATGCCGAACCATTCCTCGTAGCGCTTGTTGACCAGCAGATATCGGCCCTCGGTGTCCTTGAGGGAAATGGCCGTGGGTGAATTGTCGACCACGGCCCGGCAACGCTCCTCGCTCTCGCGCAGCGCCCTTTCCGCCTGTTTGCGCTCGGCCACTTCTTCGATCAGTTCCTTGGTGCGTTCCGTGACCCGCAGCTCGATTTCGTCGCGGGCCTTTTTCAGGGCATCCGCGGCGCGCCTGCGCTCGGTGATATCGGTGACGATGCCGGTGAATATCCGCTCCCCGTCAATGATCAGTTCGCTGATCCCCAATTCCAGGGGGAAAATCGTTCCGTCCTTGCGTCGTCCATCCACCTCGCGCCTGATGCCGATGATTTTTGCCTCGCCGCTCCGCAGGTAGTTGCCGAGGTACCCGTCGTGTCCGGAGCGATCGGGCTCCGGCATGAGCATCTTGACGTTCCGGCCGATGACACCCTCCGCGCCGTAGCCGAAGAGGTGTTCGGCGGCCGGATTGAAGGATTCGATGGTGCCGTGCTCGTCTGTGCTGATGATCCCGCTCACGGCATTGTCCACGACCAGGCGCAGGCGCTGTTCCCTGTCGCGCTCCGCCTGCGTACGGGTGCCGATTTCGATCAACAATCGGCGGTGGAACCAGATGATGGCGACGGCGATCAAGGCAAGGACCGGCAGCAACCACAGACCGAGGCGAATGGCCGCCGTTCCCCTGTTGACGCTTTTCCACAGGCTTTGTTTGTCGATCCCGTAAACACCCAGCCAGGCCCTTTCCAACACCCCTATGGCCTCGAGGGCGGGCCGGTCGTCGACTTTGACCCTCCTGTCCGTTTCCGCCGGGCTCAGCCCCGACCGGCTGGAGCGTTTCGCAACCTCCAATTTCATTTCATATTGGTCGATGACGGTGCGCAACTTGGTCAGAGCGGCGGCTTCTTCCTCGGACACGCCAACCGCCTCGAAGTCGGCGGCGGCGGCGCGCAGCTTTTGTATGTCGTCCTCGATCGCGGTGACCAGACGCTCATCCTGGCGAAGAACGAAGTTCTTGAATTTATGAATGAAACCGCCGTAACCGAACGCCGACCTGATTTGCGCCAGGTGACGTCCCTTTGTTTCCGACCCGTCGTGAATCCGCTCCAGGTCCCCCTGAACGGTGTTGATCCGCCCGATCGCCGCGAACCCGATGGCCGTCGCAACCGCCAGGGTTCCGACGATCAACAGCAGCAGAAATGTGGCGAACAGTTTCAGCCGCTTGATATCGGTGCCTGGTTGCATCGCCGCACGGGACCTCCGGGAAAACAGGGCGGCGCTTGCCGGAGAGCCGCGCCCGTTTCGGCCTACCGACGGGGACGGCAAATCTCAAGAAAGGACCACTAGGTTCACGGATCAAACTATTATCTGTTTGAGGTATGCGGAAGTTATCCATCCGTATGGTTACCCTATCCGAACGTATAGGTTGCTGCCGCCGCCGCCCGGGAGCCGACGAGGGCCGGCGGGGGCAATGCGGGTCGGCGCAAATTCATCCCGGTCAAATGGTTCCATCTTGCCGGATAGTCCACTAGCCTCCGGGGTCACCGGCAACCGGGGAGACATCGCCATGGGGGTGCCGACGGCCGGCGGGCAGGACGGGATCATCAGTCTTTGGCCGACCGCTTTCGTACAGCGCCGGTTCCCCGGTCACGAGGGGCCGAACCGGGAGTTGCTGGCGCTTGTCCGCGAAATGGAAAACGCGAACAGGGACCTGACCACCGACTACCTTACGCCCGACCTGTTCAACACGGACCACCCCGGCGTCAACTGGCTGAGGGCCCACGTCAACCAGACGGTGATCGACTACTTCCGCTATCTCGGCATCGACTACCCCATCGACTGGACCATCCAGGGCTGGGCCAACATCAACCGCTTCGGCGACTACCACGACGCCCACAACCACCCGCGGGCCTATCTGAGCGGCACCTATTACGTCAAGATCCCGACAACCATGGAGAAGCTGAAGACCCGCAAGGACCTGCGTCCGGGGTGCATCACGTTCTACGATCCCCGCGGCGCGGTGAACATGAACGCCATCCGCAACGACCCGTACGTGGACCCGGAACACACGGTCCGGCCCGAGCCCGGCATGCTGTTGATGTGGCCCGCCTTCATCAACCACTTCGTCCACCCCAACCTGTCGAAGGCGACGCGGGTCAGCATCAGCTTCAACATCATGCTCAAATGGTCCGACCACTACCTGCCGGACCAGACGTGAGGCGGAGTGCCGCGGTTCCCGCATACGCAATTTCAGATTGAAGATTTCAGATTGAATAGGCCGCACCCCACCCTGCGGCAGGCTCGGGGTGAGGATTTCATGTCGAGCGTGTCGAAACACAAGGTCCGCGACTAGGAATCAAGATTTCCAAAATCCCGTATAATACCAAGGGTCGCTGATCATGACCCGACGAGCCGGCTTACCAAGGTTTTCGGCCCTAAGCGTGCGCTGTGGCGATGCCCCGCATCGCGAAGCGTGCGCGACGCCGTCCGAAAGCCTTGGTAAGCCG
>JADFHR010000056.1 GCA_022567015.1 Pseudomonadota bacterium | reverse complement strand
GGACGCGGCGTCGGCCAGCCTGGCGGCCTCCTTCTCTTCTTCGTCTGTCTTGGGCGAAGGGCTTGCCACCGGCGGCTCTTTGGGTGCCGCCGGGAGGACTTCCGGCGAGGTCGGGGAGTCGCCTTGGCCGTTCATCCATGCGTTCAGTTCGTCGGCGGACAGGAACGACTTGGCCAGGGAGATGGCGCTGACCAGGAAGGTTCCGACGAGGGCGCCGAACAGCATCTTGCCTTGGGTGTTGGCGCTGATATCGGAGTCGCTCAGCCACACGCTGGCCAGGAAAGTGAGCAGCGCGGCGATCCCGATGCTGAAGATCAACACGAGCAGAAGCTTGGAAAAAACGCGCACGTTCGAAGGGTTTCCTGCCTCCGCCGCCGGTTGCGGAGCGGGATTTTCAGGCGCGGCCGCCGATATCGGCGTCCTGGCCCCGGCTTTGCCTTGCCGCGCCGGGCCCGATTTGCCCTCGGCCTCCTGCAGGTCCTTCAGCGACGGGCTCTCATAGACCGTGGTTTCGTCCCTGCGGCCATAGTCCCTCCGGACCACCTTGACCGCCCGGATCGTCGACAGATTTTCCAGGGACTTGCCGTCCTGCACGGCCAGGGCCTTCTTCCCTTCGGGGTAGCGGGCATGGATCTGCCACTTGCCCCGCCGCAAAACGTGGACCTCGAAAGTGATGGCTTGCCGCGAACGGGCCATGGCGCCCCTGCTCAGGTGGAGTCACGCACCGGACTGCGCGGACGCGTGATCGCGTCCCCGGTCAATGGTCACATGTGTTATATGTGCAGGCGCAGGGCAAACTAACACCCTGGTACGATAGACCTTTTGTGGCAAAGGCCCGGGGCGGTTGCGCGGACGGCCGCCAGGCGCGGGCGCCAGAAAAAAGCGCCGTGCTTGCGCCGGCGCCCGTCGCCCGGGAAACGGTACGGGGTGGGTCAGCCCTTGAGGCCGAAATCCTTGAACCGCCTGTTGAATTTCGCCAGTTGCCCGCCGCTGTCAATCAGGCGGTGGACGCCGGTCCAGGCGGGGTGGGTGGTGGGATCGATGTCCAGCTTCAAGGTATCGCCGGCCTTGCCCCAGGTCGAGCGCGTGGTGAAGGTGGTGCCGTCCGTCCTGGCGACGGTTATTTCGTGGTAGTCGGGGTGGATGTCCTTTTTCATGGTCCTGCTCCGGCGATCCTCGGCCCTATATAGCGAAGGGCCGGTGAGGGTTCAAGAACCCATCCGCCGCTGCTAGCCATCGGCCGCGGCGCCCGGCGACGCGGCCTCGGTGGCGGCGATGGCCTTGCGCGCACGCACGGCGAGGAACAGGACCCCGACCATCACCACCGCGCCGATGTAATAGGGCCAGTCCTTGCCCAGGGTTTGAAACAGGAAACCGGCCCACACCGGGCCGACCACGCGCGCGAACGTCGTGGCGGAGCGGCTGACGCCCATTACGCCGCCCTGGTCGTGCTCTCCCACCTGCAGGGAAATGAGGCTGGTCAGCGACGGTGTCATGACGCTGAACCCGTAGCCGACGATCACCATGGCCGTCAGCAGGACGGGCAGGGAATGGGAAAACGGGATCAAGGCCAGCCCGATGGCCAGGGCCAGTGCGCCGTGGGCGATCAGGCGCGCCTCACCGAAGCGGCGCGCCAGGGTGCCGATGAGTCCTCCCTGGACCGCCACGCTCAAGACGCCGACGAAGGAGAACATGTACCCGTTCTGCTCCGGCCCCCATCCGAATTTGCGCTCGGACCACATGGCGAAGGTGGTTTCCAGCCCGGCGAAGACGAACGTGGCAAGGAAGGACAGGCCGATCAACATCCCGACGTTGGGGCGCTGCAAGGCTTTCTTGAACTGGGCCCGGCGCTGCGTCGGCGGTTGCGCCGACAGGCGCGCGCGGATTTCGGGCGCCAGGGACTCCTTGAGACGGATGAGGGCCAGGGTCAAGGCCGCCAAAGACAGTCCGGCGGCGGCCAGCGCCGGGGTCTGGAAATCGGCGTTGAGGGGGTCGGGGCCGGCGAGGATACCGCCGATGGCGGGACCGGCCATGAAGCCCAGCCCGAAGGCCGCGCCGATCATGCCCATGCCCTTGGCCCGGTTCTCCGGCGTCGTCACGTCGGCGACGTAGGCGAAGGCGGCCGAGATGTTCCCGGCCATCACGCCGCCCAGCGCCCGCGCCGCGAACAGCGTCCACAGGCTGTCCGCGAAGGCGAGCCACCCATACGCGATGACCGCGCCGGCGAGGCTCAGCAGCAGCACCGGGCGCCGCCCCACCCGGTCGCTCAGGCGTCCCCATACGGGTGCCGCCACGAACTGGGTGAGCGAATAGGTCGCCATCACCAGGCCGACCACGAACGGCGTGGCGGCGAACGCCTCGGCGTAGAACGGCAGCAGCGGGATGATCAGGCCAAAGCCGACCAGATCGATAAACACGATGAGAAACAGGATCAGCATGCCGGTGTCGTCGTCTGGGGATCGGGTTGGCGGGGCCGGTAACCAGAGGGGATCACGCGGGAGATGTCAACGCCCGGCTATCGTGCCCCCTTGGGCCAGCGCCGGCGCCGGCGGCGAAGGGGCGGTGGCTCCCCCTGCATCCCGTCGCCGAAAGTCGGCGGGCGGCGCTTGGGGTAGTATCCTGTCCCAGAGATTCGTGCCCTATACGATCGTTTTTCCCGTTTCCTCGGCAGGAGGGGACGCGCCGGCGATGCGGGGCCATCGTCAAGCGTTCCCGACGCCCCGGGGAGGCGGGAAAAGCGACCCGAAGGGCGGTCTTGCGAGGCCCCCGGACGTCGTCGCGCGCCGCTTGTGATGCTCCAGCATCACGGCGCGCCGCGCTCCTCGCCGGGAACCTCGCAAGACCGTCGTATAGCGCACGAATCTCTGGGACAGGATACTAACGCTGGGTGAGTTTCAATTCGATGCGGCGGTTGCGCCGGTAGCCGATTTCATCGTCGCGGTCGTCCAGGGGCTGGTGTTCGCCGAAGCCCGCCGCGACCAGGCGTTTGGCGGGTATCTCCCGGCTTTTCAGGAACTTGACCACCGAAATGGCGCGGGCCGAGGAAAGCTCCCAGTTCGACGGGAACTGGGCCGTGTTGATAGGGACCTTGTCGGTGTGGCCGTCGATGCGCAGGATCCAGTCGATATCCTTTGGAATTTTCGTCGAGATTTCGCGCAGGGTATCCGCCAGGCGGCCAAGCTGCTCCTTCCCTGCCTCGCCCAGTTCCGCCGATCCGCTGGCGAACAGGACTTCCGACTGGAAGACAAAGCGGTCGCCGACGATGCGCACGCCCGGTTGGCGGCCCAGGACCTCGCGCAGGCGGCCGAAGAATTCCGAGCGGTACCGCGACAGCTCCTGCACCTTGGTGGCCAGGGCGGCGTTGAGGCGCTTGCCCAGGTTGGCGATCTGGACCTTCTGTTTTTTCGACAATACCTCCGAGGCCTCGAGCACCGCCGACAACTGGGCCAGTTGTTCGCGCAGGGCCGCCATCTGCCGGTTGAGCAACGCCAACCGGGCGCGGGCGCTTTCGGAGATGTCGCGTTCCGCGATCATCGCGGCTTCCGACTCCCCGAGCTTGCCGGCCATCTCGACGATCTTGGTCTCCAGCTCCTCCTTCAACGCCCTCAGCGCGGCCACGCTCTGGGTCAGGGCCGCCAGCTCCCGCACCTGGAGCTGGATCTTGTCCTTGTCCGCCTCGATGGTGGCGAAGGCCTCCTCCAGCGCCTTGTCCAGGCGTTCTGTCTTTTGCTCGGCCGTTTCGGCGCGCAGTGTCAGGGCTTCGATGGTGGCGCTGAGGTCGTCGCGCAGGGCGACCGAAGCCTGCAGTTCCTCGGACAGTTGCGCGACATTCAGGCGCAAATCCGAGCTCTGCGTCCGTTCCAGGCCCAGGAGTTCGGCCAGTTCGGAAACCTGGATCTCGAGCTTCTGCAGGGCGGCGTCGCGGCCCGACAGGGCCTCGTTGAGGAAAAACTGGGCCAGCACGAACACCATGACGAGAAACATGATGACCATCAACAAGGTGGCCAGGGCGTCGACGAATCCGGGCCATATGTTGGTGCTGCGCTGGGCGCGGCGGGCGCGGGCGGCCATTGCTTTCCGGAGTCCCCGCTTACCGTTCGGCCTCGTCGGCGATGGCGGCGATGGTGCGGGCCAGCAGTTTTATCTCGCTGCGCACCTGATGGATGATGTCGTTACGGCCGGCGCTGAGCTCTTCGAGAAGCCGCGCCACGTAAACGTCGAGATTGCGGATGTGGGTGCGCGTCGCCTCGTCCATGCCCGCCGCCGAGTGTCCGACACGATCGGCGAGCCGGGCCAGAATGCTCTTCAGCTCCGTCTGGCTTTCGACCAGCTGCGTCATCAGGGCCTGCGCGGTCCGCATGTGATCGGTCAGGGTTCCCAGCTTCTCCACCAGCACGACCATGCTGGTGCTGGAGGAAATGCGGCCTTCCTCGCCCCGGGCCAGGGTGACTTGCAGGCTTTCCAGGCTCTCCGCCGTCTGCTCGAGAAGCGCCTGCACATAGGCCGGGACACCCTGGTCGCCGTCGCCGGGAAGGATGCCGCTGGAGAGCCGCGTGAGGCTCGACAGCCAGTCCTCGAGCTGGGTGAAAAAGTGGTTCTGGGCCTGGCCTCCCTGCAGGTCCAGGAAGCCCAGTACCAGGGATCCCCCGAGTCCGAAGAGGGACGAGCTGAACGCCGTGCCCATGCCCGAGAGAGGCGCATGCAGGCCGGTTTTCAGGTCGCTGAAAACGGTGTTCACGTCGCCGTCGCCGATGGACAGGCCGGAGATGACGCCACGGATGGACGCCACCGTGTCGAGAAGGCCCCAAAAAGTCCCCAGCAGCCCGAGGAAGATGAGCAGCCCGATGACGTAGCGCGAGATGTCGCGGGATTCGTCCAGGCGTGACTGGATACCGTCCAAAAGCGAGCGCATGGACAACGCCGAAAGGCTCAGGCGGTCCTTGCGTTCGCCCAGCATGGTCGCCATCGGCGCCAGAAGCTTCGGCGCCTTCTGCTGGGAAAGCGCCGATTGGTTATAGCGGAAGCTCTCGATCCAGGCGACCTCGGGATCGAGCATCGTCACCTGGCGGAAATTGTAAACGATGCCCAGCAGCAAAACCCCCAGGATCAACCCGTTCAGGGCCACGTTGGCCATAAAGGCGTCCTGCAGTTGGGGGAACAGGACAGCGAGTACGATGAGTACCGCGACCAGGAAAAGGATCATCCGGACGAGGAAACGTCGCGGCCGGACCATGGCGGGGGGAGTCTCCAGAATTCAAACAGATGCGGGAGCGCGCATCAACGCTCGGCGACGGTCACGTCGACCCGGTTCAACGGTTCTTCCGCCGTCTTGTTGCCAAGGGCGCGGACGTCGATCCGGGTGCTGCGCACACCGTTCTCGATAAGGTAGGAGCGAACCGACAGGGCGCGCGAGAGCGACAAACGCCGGGCCTTGCCGGAGGAAAGGGACTCCCCTCCCGCATAGGCCATAAGCTGCAGGCGCAGGGCGGGCTGCCCTTTCAACTTGGCGGCCAGGGTCTTGAGGCCCGCTTTCGCCGTGTCCGGCAGTTTCGAGGCCGTCGGCTTGAACATGATCTGCATGGCGCGGCCCGGCGCCAGGGGCGTCCCGGCGGGTGGCAACGCGGCCTTTTCCCCGGCCTTCGGTTTCCCTCCGCGCCGCGCCGCGGGCGTCTTTTTCGTCTTCGCCGGCGTCTCTGCCATCATCGGTGGTGGTGGCGGCGGCGGCGTCAGGGCCGCGCTTGGCGCCGCTGCCGGCTTGGCGGCCGGGGCGGGTTCGACCTTCTTGACCGGTGCCGGCCGGGCCGGTGGCGGCGACGGCGCGATCAACGGGGCCGGGACCGCCGAGATGGTAACCGGCGGCTTCTTCGGAGCCTTGGCCGGCGGCGGCGCGAGGGCGGCCTTTTTCGGCATGGCGGGCGGGGCGGCCGCCATGCGTTTGCGCTTGGCGGGAAGCGCCGCCGCCTTGGCTTTGCGGATACCCTTGGCCTTTTTGCCGCGCACCGGCGGGACGTGAAGCTGGGAAACCGGATTTTTCCGTCCCGGCATGAGCAGACGGCGGCCGATCGGCGACGCCGGCCGGTAGACCGGGGCCGTCGGCGCGTAGACCGGGGCCGCGCCGTACCCGGCATCGTCGAGCACGCTGAAGTCCACGACGACGTTGGGATCGCCCGTGTTTACTTGCGCCCCGGCGGGGGCCAGGGCTCCGGCGCCGGCAAGAATCAGCGCGTACAGAACCGCGCTGGTGATGCGTCGGAGAGTGTTCATGGACCTGTCACCGTAAGGCCGCCAATGGTCCGTTGCCCGTTCGGTCGCCGGAATCACCATAGCCAAGGGGCGGTCCGCATACAACCGGTTTGCGGCCGTGGAATCGTCGGCATGTAGAGCACCTTATTATGACTTTATTTTGGCGGCTTCACGAAGAATCTTTGCCAGGGTCGCGTGGAGGGGATGGGTGGCGGCCACGATGTCGCCGCTGCCCAGCATGTTGCGGCCGCCGTCGATTTCGCTGACGTCGCCGCCGGCCTCGCGCACCAGCACCATGCCCGCGGCGATGTCCCACGCATAGAGGCCGCTCTCCCAGAACCCGTCGTAGCGTCCGGCCGCCACGTAGGCCAGGTCCAGCGCCGCCGATCCCGACCGCCGCACCCCGGCGGAGACCGCCATCACCGCCGCCACCTGGCGCAGGAACAGGGGGTGGTCGTCCCGGCGCCGATAAGGGATGCCCGTGGCAAACAGCGAATCCTCGGGCTGCCGCCGGGCGGACACCCGGAGGCGGCGTCCGTTGAGGAAGGCCCCGGCCCCTTTTTCGGCCCAGAACATTTCGTCGTACACGGGCGCGTAGATGACGCCGGCGATGGGGTCGCCGTCGCGCTCCAGCGCAATGGAGATGGCGAAGTGGGGAAGGCCGTGCAGAAAATTCGTGGTGCCGTCCAGGGGATCGATGATCCAGCGGTTGGACGTGTCGGCGCCGGGGATGGCGCCCTCTTCCTCGGTGAGGAAGGCATAGCGGGGCCGTGCTTTGCGAAGCTCGGCGCACAGGGTTTTCTCGGCCGTCGTGTCGGCGGTGCTGACGAAATCGGCGGGGCCTTTTTTCGACACCTGCAGGTGCTCGACCTCGCCGAAGTCACGCACCAGCTTGCGCGCCGCCTTTTGCGCCGCCGCAACCATGACGTTGAGAAGGGCGGAGCGGGGATGGGCCATGGCGGCGGGAGCCTCAGTGTGGGGGAACAGAATTTCGCGGCGTATGGGACGGCCATACAGGTTTCACGGCTAGGAGCACCCGCCGCCGCGATGCTGGCGCATCGCAAGACGGGCGCGACGACGACCGTGGAGCCTGTATGGCCGCCGAAGGTCGCTTTTCCCGGCCCCTGGAGGGCGTCAACGCCGCTTGACGATGCCACCGCATCGCCGGCGCGGCGTTTCCTACCCAGGGACCGGGAAAAGCGATCCCATATGCTGCGAAATTCTGTTCCACCACACTAATCCTTGGCCCGTTCCACGTAGGAGCGCTCGGCGGTGTTGACCACCACCCGCGTGCCTGCCTCCACGTGCGGGGGCACCATGATGCGCATGCCGTTCTCCAGCAGCGCCGGCTTGTACGACGAGGACGCCGTCTGCCTCTTGACCACCGCGTCCGCCTCGGTGACCTTGAGGACCACCGTGTCGGGAAGCTGTATCCCGATGGGCCGGTCCGAATAGCTCTCGATGGTGACCATCATGTTGTCCTGGAGAAAGGCCACCTGGTCCTCGCCGATCATGTCTTTTCCCAGGGTGATCTGGTCGTAGGTCTCGTTGTCCATGAAGGTGTACATGTCGCCGTCGGCATACAGAAACTGGCATTTCTTCTGATCCAGGCGCACGCGCTCGACGGTCTCGGACGAGCGGAACCGTTCGTTGAGCTTGGTCCCGCTGCGGATGTCCTTCAGTTCCACCTGCAGGTACGCCCCGCCCTTGCCGGGCTGGGTGTGCTGGATCTTGACCGCCCGCCACAGGCGTCCCTGGTGTTCGATCACCATGCCCGGACGGATGGCGTTGCCGTTGATTTTCATGGTGCCGTCGTGCTTTGGAATGGCCGCTGAATGCCGCGGCGCGGAACCTAACAGCTTGCCCCGCCGGAGGCAACGGGAAGGACGAAGACTCAGGCGTCGGCGATGGCCTGATTGAACGCCGTCACCGCCGCGGCGGGGCCTTGATTTCGCCATCCGACCGGTTTAGTCTAGTCTAAGACTAGTCTGAACGGAGTGTGCGGCTGTGACAAAGGTTGGCGCCTACGAGGCGAAGACCCATCTTCCCCGCCTGCTGGAGAAGGTCCGGCGGGGCGAGCGGATTACCATCACCAAGCACGGGGTGTCCGTGGCCATGCTCGTGCCCGTGGAGGATTCGGCGGGGCGTCCGGTGGCGGAAACCGTTTCCGCGTTGCGCCATTTCCGGCGCGGGATGCGGCTCGACGGACTTTCGCTCAGCGATCTCATTGGCGAAGGCCGGCGGTGAGCGGTTTCGTCCTCGACTGTTCGGTGGGCATGGCGTGGTGCTTCGAAGACGAAGCCGACCGCTATGCCGACGGGGTGCTGGACAGGTTGGTCGACGAAAGCGCCCTGGTTCCACCCCTGTGGCCTTTGGAAATCGCCAACGTGCTGGTCGTCGCCGAACGCCGCCGGCGGCTGCGCAGATCCGATTCGGCCCGTTTTCTGGAACTCGTCGGCGCCCTGCCCATCGCGGTGGATACCGCGACACCGAATCCGTCCCACCTGCTTGCCGTCGCCCGTGAGCACAGTTTGTCGGCCTACGATGCCGCGTATCTGGCGCTCGCCATGCGCGAAGGGATACCCCTGGCGACCCGGGACCGGGCGCTCGGCAAGGCGGCGCGGCGGTGTGGGGTTTCCCTGCTTGGCGGTGTTTAATACCCGGACTCAGCCCGTGGCGGCGGCGGCGATGGCCTCGTTGAACGCCTTTACCGCCGCGGCGGGGCCTTCGGTGTGGTCCCAGACGCCGGCGGCGGCGGCCACGAAGTCGGCGCCGGCGCGCACCAGGGGCGCGCAGTTTTCAGGCGTGATTCCGCCGATGGCTACCGAGGGCACGGTGGTGAGCCCGCTCCACCATTCCAGGATCCCGGGCGCGGCCCGGGTCTTCGGCCGTTTGGTTTGTGTGGGAAAGAAGGCGCCGAACGCCACGTAGTCGGCGCCCTTCTCCGCCGCCACGATGGCCAGGTCGCGGGAATCGTGGCAGGTCACGCCGACGATGGCGTCGGCGCCGACGGCGGCGCGCGCCTCTGCGTACGATACGTCCTCCTGGCCGATGTGGACGCCGTCACAGTCCAGCTCCGCCGCCAGGTCGGCACGGTCATTCAGGATGAACGCCACGTCGCGGTCCTGGACCACGGGGCGCAGCACCTCGGCGGCGCGGCGGATGAAATCGTCGTCCGCCTCTTTCAGGCGCAGTTGAACCGAGGCCACGTCCCCGGCGTCAAGCGCCGCCGCAAGCACGTCGGCAAACGCCGGCGCGCCCAGGGACCGAAGCCCGGGCGGCGTGATCAGATAGAGACGGCAGACGGGGGCGCGCGAATCCCGGGTCATGGCTTTGGCTCGAAGCTAATGTCCGTTCCCATAGACGGGCGGTCCGTATATTTCAACGGCCGGTTACGCCGGCCCGGCGGCGGCCAGCCAGGCCAGGCAGGCGCCGCGGAAATCGGCGGTATCGAGAAGGTCCAGTGCCCCATCGCCGTCGTCGTCCAGGGCGGCGCCCGACTGGTCGGCGATGTCGGCGACCCTGGACCGGACATCGGCGGGGGCCTCCAGCCGCACCACCTTGATTCCCCGGCGCAGGGCATTGAGCGCCAGGCCGGGGTTGTCGCCGCAGTCGAGCACGGCCGTCAGCGCCACCCTGGGGTGGACGCGCGACGCCTCGGCGATCATCTCCCGGAACACGGCGGCGCCCAGATAGGCGGCGCCGCCGGGGGCGCTCAGCAACGTCACCGGCACGCCCAGTTCGGCGGCCGCCGACAGGGCCGCCTTGGCGTGGTCCAGACTGTGGACGATGATGGCCCGGCCCTTCATGTCCGCCAGCCTGCCACACCTTCCCGTGGCGCGAAATCACAAAGCGGGGTCCGGAGACCCCGCCCGCGCACCGGCGAAGGCGCGCTCAGCCGACGTTGGCCATGGCGACGGCGGTGTCCGCCATGCGGTTGGAGAACCCCCACTCGTTGTCGTACCACGACAGCACGCGCACGAAGTCGCCCGCCAGCACCTGGGTCTGGCTCAGGTCGAAGATCGAACTCAAGGGGTCGTGGTTGAAGTCCACGGACACCAGCGGTTCGTCCACGGTGCCGAGAACGCCCTTGAGCCGTCCCCGGGCGGCCTCGACGATGGCGTTGTTGACCTCTTCGACCGAGGTTGGGCGGCCGGCCACGAAGGTCAGGTCGATCATGGAGACGTTGGCCGTGGGCACGCGCACGGCGGTGCCGTCCAGTTTGCCGTCCAGTTCGGGAAGCACCAGACCGACGGCGCGCGCGGCGCCGGTCGACGTCGGGATCATGGACATGGCCGCGGCCCGCGCCCGGCGCAGGTCGGAGTGCAGGGTGTCCACCATGCGCTGGTCGCCGGTATAGGCGTGGATCGTGGTCATGAACCCCTTTTCGATGCCGACCGCCCTGTTCAGCACGTCGGCCACCGGGGCCAGGCAGTTGGTGGTGCACGAGGCGTTGGACACCACGGTATGGTCCTGGGTCAGCTTGTGGTGGTTGACGCCGAAGACCACGGTCAGGTCGACTTCCTTGGCCGGGGCCGAAATCAGGACCTTCCCCGCCCCGGCGGTCAGGTGTTGGGCCGCCGATTGGCGGTCGGTGAACAGGCCGGTGCATTCCAGGGTCACGTCGACGCCCAGGTCTTTCCACGGCAGCTTGCCGGGATCGCGTTCGGCGGTCACTTTGACCGGGCCCTGACCGACGTCCATGATGTCGCCGTCCACCTTCACGTCGATGTCCAACCGGCCATGGATGGAGTCGTATTTCAGCAGATGGACATTGGTCTCCACCGGGCCCAGGTCGTTGATGCCGACGACCTGCATGTCGTTGCGGCGGGACTCGATGATCGCCCGCATGACAAGCCGGCCGATACGGCCGAAACCGTTAATAGCAACGCGAACCGCCATTCCATCCTCCGTGGCAATATAAGACGAGCGCCTGTATGATCGTGATGCAGGGTTCCGCCGGCCGTCACCGCGTTCCCAATTGCATGCGTGCCGGCGCGATTTCCGTGCGCGGCAACATCGACCGATTGGCGTTTTCCGTCAATGGGATTTTTGCGCGGGCTATTATCCTCTATTACGATAGGACCGTAGAGGGTGCTTGGGGCAGGGACCGCGGTTGACGCCTTTGCGGGCCAAGGCATATCCTACCCCGACTCGGGGAGGGCGAAGTCCGAAAAGCTTGGGGATGGACACGAGCATTCAAAAACCGACGCTTGTAGAGCGGGCGCAGAAGCAACTCAACGAGGCCGTGGTCCGGCTGGAGGCGGCGTTGGAGGCGCGCGCGGACGGAAGCCAACTCGCCGCGGAGTTGGCGGCGGTGCGCAGTCAGAACGCGGCCCTGAGGGAAGTCACCGAGGGCGTATCCGTGCGCCTGGACGGTGCCATCGACCGCATCAGGGCGGTGCTGGAGCGCTGAGTCCATGGCACAGGTCTCGGTCATCATCAACGGCCGCAAATACCAGGTCGCATGCGACGACGGCCAGGAGGCCCACCTGTCGCGGCTGGCCGCCTACGTGGACAAAAGAGTCGACGAACTGGTGGCGGCGGTGGGCCAGGTGGGGGACGCGCGCCTTTTGGTGATGGCAACCCTGTTGGTGGCCGACGAGCTGTCCGACGCTTACGCCGAGCTGGAAGGGCTCAAGGCCGCCGGCGCGGACGCCACCGAGCGCCTGGCGGCCGAGGAGAGCCTGGGGGCCACCATGGAAACCCTGGCCCGGCGCATCGTGGATGTCGCCGAGACCCTGGAACGATCCGACCACGCAGCTTAGGGCCCTCTATCATACCAGGAGGGCACCAAGGCCCGAAATTATTGACCGTTGGTATAGGCCGGACGGCCGGTTTCACGGGGCATGACAGGTCGCCAATAGCCTGCTAGATTCGGACCCAGGACGGTCGCTGCAGGGTGCGTGAGGCTAAAAATCCCTGGGGCCAACAGTAACCTCTAGGGAGCTGTCCCTGCCGGGCCCGTGGGCTCGGTATCATGGCGCCCACCTGCACAAGCAGGCCACAGAGGATCATGCGGCCAACGGCCATTGTGGCGCCGTCCGAACCTTGTTTTCAACCCGCCTTTCCCCGCCGCCGCTTGCCCCGGCGGGAATCGTGGGGCCGGCAGGAAACCCGAAAAACATCCATGTCCCTCGACGACGAAAAGACCCGGCTGCGCGCGTTGGCGCGTCGACGCCGCGACGCCGCGAATCAGGCCGCCAGGCCCGGGGCCGGCCAGGCGCTCCGCGACAATTTCGTCGCCGCCATGGCGGCGATGGGAATTCCGGCTGGCGGCCAGGTGGTCGCCGGATATTTGCCGATCAAGGGGGAAATGGATGTGCGCGTCCTGCTGTCCCATCTGCACGGTGAAGGTTTCGTCTGCGCCCTGCCGGTGGTCGGGGCGCCCGGAGCGGCGCTTGTATTCCGCCGCTGGGCCCCCGGCGCGCCGCTGGAAAAGGGACGATTCGGCACCCGCCATCCCGAACCGGCGGAACCCGAGCTGAGGCCGGACGTGGTGCTTGCCCCGCTGCTCGCCTTCGATGCCCGGGGGTATCGCCTGGGGTGGGGCGGCGGCTATTACGACCGCACCATCGAGGAATTGCGCGGCAACGGGCCGCTGGTGGCGGTGGGGGTCGCATACGCCGCCCAGCAGGCGGACTCGGTGCCCCACTCCGGGCGGGATCAGCGCCTCGACTGGGTGGTCACCGAGGACGGGGCCGTACGGGTGGGATAGGCCGGCCATGAAGGTATTGTTTTGCGGCGACGTGGTCGGCAAAGCCGGCCGCAAGGCGATCCTGGACAACATTCCCAACCTGCGGGAACGCCTGGGCCTCGACTTCGTCATCGTCAACGGCGAGAACGCCGCCCATGGTTTCGGCATCACCGAGGGTATCTGCAAGGAATTCTACGAGGTGGGAGTCGACGTCGTCACCACGGGCAACCATGTCTGGGCCCAACGCGACATCATCGACTACATCGATGGCGATCCGCGCCTGCTCAGGCCCCTGAACTACCCCAAGGGCACGCCGGGCCGCGGGGTCAACGTCTTCGACGCACCCGGCGGACGCAGGGTCATGGTGGTCCACCCCATGGGCCGCTTGTTCATGGATGCCCTGGACGACCCCTTCGCCGCCGTCGAGGGGGCGCTGGCCAACCACCGCCTCGGCGCCTCGGTGGACTGCATCGTCGTCGACATCCATGCCGAGGCGACGAGCGAGAAAATGGCCATGGGCCACGCCCTGGACGGGCGCGTTTCCATGGTCGTCGGCACCCACAGCCACGTGCCCACGGCCGACGCCCAGATCCTGCCCGGCGGGACCGCCTACCAGAGCGACGCGGGAATGTGCGGCGATTTCGATTCGGTCATCGGCATGATCAAGGAAACGGCGGTGGCGCGCTTCACCCGAAAGCTGCCCACGGGGCGCCTCGAGCCCGCCGGGGGCGAAGCCACCCTGTGCGCCGTGTACCTGGAAACCGACGAGAAAACCGGCCTTGCCCGCCACGTGAGCCCCTTGCGAATCGGCGGCCGCCTGGCCGCGCACTGGCCGGTTTGATCGGCGGGCGGACGGCAATGGGACCCGCGAGTCCGGACCGCTCGGCGACGGTCCGGCGGTCTTTAACCATTCCGCAACCCTTCCGCCCAATTCTTGCCATATTGATTTGCTAACTGAACAGTCGCCGTTCGTGCGTCCTGCCGCTATATTTGGTACTGTCGTGCGGCAAAACCTACCCTATCGTCCTATCGGACACTGTGGCGAGCTATGGCCGGTCATTCCCAGTTCAAGAACATCATGTACCGGAAGGGGGCCCAGGACGCCAAGCGCGCCAAGCTCTTCACCAAGATCATCCGCGAGTTGACGGTGGCCGCACGGTCCGGACTCGCCGATCCGGCGATGAATCCCAGGCTGCGCGGGGCCATCTCCGTGGCCCGCGCCGCCAACATGCCCAAGGACAACATCGTGCGCGCCATCAAGCGCGGGGCAGGGGGCGAAGAGGGCACCGCCTTCGAGGAGATTCGCTACGAAGGGTACGGACCCTGCGGTGTCGCCATCATCGTCGAGGCGCTGACCGACAACCGCAACCGGACGGCGTCGGAGGTTCGCGCCGCCTTTTCCAAACATGGGGGCAATCTGGCCGAAACGGGCAGCGTCAGCTTCATGTTCGAGCGCATCGGCCTGATCCACTACAAGGCGGACGCGGCCAGCGCCGACGACATGTTCGAGGCGGCGTTGGAGGCGGGGGCCGAAAACGTCGACTCCGCCGAAGGGGGCCATCAGATCACCTGCCGCCCCGACGACCTGAGCGCCGTGCGCGACGCTTTGGAGAAACGATTCGGTCCGGCCGTTTCGGCGGCCCTGGACTGGAAGCCGCGGAACGCCGTGCCGGTGGACGAGGGATCCGCCGAGACCC
>JADFHR010000055.1 GCA_022567015.1 Pseudomonadota bacterium | reverse complement strand
CGCAAGGGCATCTTCGCCTGCCTTGAGCGGGCGGAGGGGGACGCCGACGTCAAGGCATTGGTGCTCATCGGCGCCGGGCGCTGCTTTTCCGCCGGCGCCGATATCCGCGAGTTCAGCCGTCCCCCGGAACCGCCCACCGTGCGCGAGGTGATCGAAAAGATCCGGGATTGTCCGAAGCCGGTGATCGCCGCCATCCATGAGACGGCGCTCGGCGGCGGGCTGGAACTGGCGCTGGGCTGCGATTACCGGATCGGCGCCCCGTCCGCCAGGGTAGGGCTGCCGGAGGTCAAGCTGGGCCTCGTGCCCGGTGCCGGGGGCACCCAGCGCCTGCCGCGGCTGATCGGGGTCGGGCCGGCGCTGGAAATTATCCTCGGCGGTGAACCCGTGTCCGCCGAAAAGGCTTTGGCGCTGGGTATTCTCGATGCGGTGGTGGAGGGCACCCTGGCCGATGGCGCCGTCGCTTACGCCGAAAGGATCGTCGCCGAAGGGCGCCCGGCGCACAGGACCCGGGACCTGGAAGCGAAGCCTCCCAAGGCTCCGGGCGCGCCCGACGTGTTCGATCGCGCGCGCAAGGGCATCGGTAGAAGGGCGCGGGGCCTCATCTCCCCCGACTTGTGCATCGAAAGCGTCGAGAACGCGCTCCGCCTTCCCTTCGATGAAGCCATGCGCAAAGAGCGCGAATTCTTCGTCCGTTGCCGGGAGTCCGATCAGTCCAAGGCGCAGCGCCACGTCTTCTTCGCGGAACGCCAGGCGGCCAGGATCCCCGACGTTGCGGCGGACACGGCGGTGATTTCCATACGCAGGGCGGCCGTGATCGGCTGCGGCACCATGGGCGCGGGCATCGCGATCACGTTCGCCAACGCCGGCATTCCCGTGCACGTCCTGGAAGCGTCACGGGAAGCGCTCGATGCCGGCCTCGGCGTCATCCGCAAGACCTACGCCGCCGGCGTATCCAGGGGCCGCATCTCGGAGGCCGACAGGGAAGCGCGCATGGGCCTGATCACGGGCACGGCGGACTACGCCGACATCGGCGACGCCGACATCGTCATCGAGGCCGTGTTCGAGGAAATGGACCTGAAAAAAACGGTCTTCCAGACCCTGGACAGGGTATGCAAGGCGGACGCCATCCTCGCCACCAACACGTCCTCGCTGGATGTCAACGAAATCGCCGCCACCACCGCACGCCCAGAAAAGGTGATGGGCACCCACTTCTTCAGTCCGGCCCACGTGATGCGGCTGATGGAAAACGTGCGCGGCGAGAAGACCTCGAAAGAGACCATCGCTTCGGTGATGGGCCTTTCCAGGAGGCTCGGCAAGGTCGGGGTCCTGGTCGGCGTCTGCGACGGCTTCGTCGGCAACCGCATGTATCACGCCTACACCCGCGAGGCCAATTTCCTGTTGGAGGAAGGGGCGCTGCCCGAGCAGGTGGACAAGGCGATCTACGATTTCGGCTTTCCCATGGGTCCTTTCACCACCGGCGATCTGGCGGGGCTCGACGTGGGTTGGCGCATCCGCCAACGCCGGGCGAAGACCCGCGACCCGGCCGAGCGCTATTCGCCCATCGCCGACCGCATCTGCGAGAGGGGCCGGTTCGGCCAGAAAACCGGCGCCGGCTGGTACCGGTACGAAAAGGGTGGCCGCACCCCGATCCCGGACCCGGAGATCGAAAAGCTGATTGTCGGCGTCTCGGACGAACTGGGAATCCAAAGGCGCGAGATCGGCGATCGGGAAATTCTCGAACGCTGCCTTTATGCGCTCATCAATGAGGGCGCAAAAATCCTCGACGAAGGCCTGGCGCTGAGGGCGGGCGACATCGACGTCATCTGGATTTACGGATACGGCTTTCCCGTCCACCGGGGCGGCCCGTTGTTCCATGCCGACACGGTCGGCGCGAACGCGATCCTGGAGCCCGTGCGAAGGCTCCACGGGACCCACGGCGCGGCGTTGAAGCCGGCGCCGTTGCTGGAAAGGCTGGCGCGGGAAGGGAGGGGCTTCCACGAAGGATAGCCGCCGCCCGGGCCGTTCGATGGTGGCATGGGCCACGGATTCTCGACCCGCCGAAGCGCCTCGCGGGCGAAAGATCCGGGATATTATACCAAGGGGCGCTGATCATGGCTCATAGAGATCGCGTAGGCGGCTCGTCGGGTAGGAGGAAAGTTGCAGGCGATGCGGTGCATCGTCAAAACTTTTCGACGCCCCCGACGGGCCGCATACGCGACCGGAACGGCGGCTTACCAAGGCTTTCGGACGGCGTCGCGCACGCTTCGCGATGCCCCGCATCGCCACAGCGCACGCTCCTGGCCGAAAACCTTGGTAAGCCGTCTCTATGGGTCATGATCAACGCTCCTTGGTATTAGGGGGATTCCTCTTGCCGGGCAACCGAGGGGAGCCTCCGTGGCTCGCGCCGCCCGACCGCTCACTCGCCGCGGCGTTGCGCCAGCGCCTGGTCTTCGACGCGGATGCGGTGGCGCAGCAAAACCAGGTTGGCGAGGGAGAACAGGGCGGCGATTTCCCAGGCCCCGAACACCAGGGGCAGGACGGCGATCTCGCCGGCCACCACCCAGTAGTTGGGATGGCGCAGGAAACGGTACGGCCCGGCCGTCACCAGGGGGGCGCCGGGCACGGTGATGATGCGGGTCGTCCAGTACCTGCCCAGGCTCTTCATCACCCACAGGCGTCCCCCCTGCAAGGCCAGGAACACGGCGAGGAAGCCCAGGTCGACCGGAGCGTCGCGGGGCACGGCGACGGCGAGGGCGATCAGCCAGGCGCCGTGCAGCAGGACCACCAACGGGTAATGGCCGGCGCCGGCCTCGACGCCGCCCCGGGCCAAAAGGCGTCTGCTGTTGGCCCGGGCGTAGAGCAGTTCCCCGAGCCGTTGCAGGGCGACCAGCCCGACGATCACGTCATGGGCGGTCACCGGGCCTCCACGATCATAAACCCGGCGCTGAATCCCGGCCCCACGGCGGACAGCAGATAGCGCCCGCTTTGCCGTGTCTCCAGCGCCCGTTCGAGCACGAACATGACGGTGGCGGCCGACATGTTGCCGTAGTCCCTGAGAACGGCGCGGGAAATGGCAAGCCCGCCCGGGGGGAGTTCCAGGGCCTCTTCCAGGGCGCTGACGACCTTGGCGCCTCCCGGATGGCACAGGAAGCGGTCGATATCGACGCGCGTCAGTCCGTGAAGGTCCAGGAACCCGTCGACGACGGCGCGCATATCGCTACGGATGATGGCGGGGATGTTACGCGAGAACAGGACCCCCAAACCGTCGTCCTCGACCCGCCAGCCCATGATGTCGAGGGACCGGGGCCAGGTGTGCTCGCCCCAGGTCGTCAGGGCCGGGCCGTCGCCGGCGCAGCTCACCAGGGCGGCCGCGGCACCGTCCCCGAACAGGGCCGTGGCGATGACGTTGCTTGTGGACTGATCGGTGTGGCGGAAGGTCAGGGCGCACAGCTCGACGACCACGAACAGCACGGTTGCGCCGGGCGACGCCTGGGCCATGGCGGCGGCGCGCGCCAGCCCGAGAACGCCCCCGGCGCACCCCAGCCCGAAGACCGGCAGCCGCTGCACGTCGCGGCGCATGTCCAGGCGTTCGGCGAGAAGGGCGTCCAGGCTGGGGGTGGCGATGCCCGTGGTGGAGACCGAAACCACCATGTCCACGTCGCCAACGCCCAGGCCGGCCCGGGCCAGGCAGTCCAGGGTCGCCTTCTCGATCAGGGCGACGGCGTTCTCCAGGTACAGGCGGTTCTTCTCGGCCCAGCCGTGGGGCCGCGTGTACCATTCCAGGGGAACACAGGAATACCGGGTTTCGATGCCGGCGTTGAGGTAGACGGGCAGCAGGCGCTCCAGGTCTTGCGGGGGGCCGCCGGCAAAGAGGTTATGCGCCTGGGCGATCACGTCGGCCTGACGCAATCGGTAGGGCGGAACGGTTGTGCTGAGGCCAAGCAGCCGTGGAACCGGCGTCATGTCGGGTCGAGCCCCCTAATCACCCGGTTGTGGGTTGCCGAAGGACCCTCCTCTGCCGCGACGAGCGCGCGACCGGGCCGCGGGAACTTTAGCCCAGGTCGGGAGTCCCCGCCACCGGGTCCCGTTCGCCGCGTCTTCCGGCCCACGGGTGCCCGAAATTCAAGAAATGTTTACCACTCCCGTGGGATCATGCGGCGCATGACGGTTCTTCCGCATCCCGCCAGGACAATCGCCCCCCTGTTGACGGCCTTGCTGTTCGCCGTTCCGTCGGCGCGGGCCGGCGAGGGGTCTTTTACCATTCAGATGTTCCCGTTCTCCGTCCCGGTAATCGCGGAAAACGGACGGACGGTGACCGCCTCCATCGCAACCTTTCTGGACATTCGCCAGGAGGATGACGCGGACACGGTCTGTCAACGGGAGCCGTTCATTCGCGACGCCGTCAACCAGGTCCTCTTTGCCCATCCCATCAGGGTGGTGAACCGGCAACTGGACCTGACAACCGTTGACGGGCTGCTCCACGACGCGATCACCGCCGCCATCGAATCGGACGTGGTGGTCGCCGTCCACGTCGCCCAGGGAGCGCGCCCGGCGCAAGAGGTCGTCGGCGAAAATACCCTTCTCGGATGCCGGCTGGGCAAGAGCAGCGAGATTGCCAAGGGCGGCAAGGGCGGCGCGAGCGACGGGAAACCTATCAGCGACGTCTTCAAGAAATACCGCTAACCGCCTTCCGCCGGGGAACCGGCCGCGGCAAAAGTGATATTTTTCCGTGCCTTGCCGGGGAGCGGCGGGGTAGGCTGCCCCCTGCCGGGAGGCGCACGGTGGCGGCCTGGTGTCGGCACCGGCGAAGTGAAGGTTTCCGATCGGGGGATGTTCAAGAAAATTCTCATCGCCAACCGGGGCGAGATCGCCTGCCGGATCATCAAGACGGCGCGCCGGATGGGCATCGCCGCCGTCGCCGTGTACTCCGACGCCGACAGGGATGCGCTGCATGTCCGCCTGGCCGACGAGGCGGTGCGGATCGGCGCGGCGCCGTCGGTTGAAAGCTACCTGGCGATCGACGCCATCGTCGCGGCGGCCCGCGAGACCGGCGCCGAGGCCGTCCATCCCGGTTACGGATTCCTCGCCGAGAACGCCGCGTTCGCCGGCGCGCTGGAAAAAAAAGGGATCGCCTTCATCGGCCCCGGCGCCCCGGCCATCGCCTCCATGGGCGACAAGATCCAATCCAAGAAGCTGGCCGAAAAGGCGGGCGTCAACACCATCCCCGGGCATGGGGAAGCCCTCGAGGACGCCCGGCAGGCGGTGGCCGTCGCCGACAAGATCGGCTACCCGGTGATGCTCAAGGCGTGCGCCGGCGGCGGCGGCAAGGGCATGCGCCTGGCCCGCGACGGCGACGAGGTCCGCGAGGGGTTCCGCTCCACCGTCCGCGAGGCCAAGTCCAGCTTCGGCGACGACCGTGTGTTGATGGAGAAATACATCGAAAGCCCCCGCCACATCGAAATCCAGGTTCTCGCCGACGGCCACGGCAACGTGGTGTATCTGGGCGAGCGCGAATGTTCCATCCAGCGCCGGTACCAGAAAGTGATCGAGGAGGCGCCGTCGCCGTTCATCGACGACGCCACCCGCAAGGCCATGGGCGAACAGGCGGTGGCCCTGGCCAGGGCGGTGGATTACGTTTCCGCCGGCACCGTGGAGTTCATCGTCGACGCCGGGCGCCACTTCTATTTCCTGGAAATGAACACGCGGCTGCAGGTGGAGCACCCGGTCACGGAGATGGTCTCGGGGCTGGACCTGGTGGAATGGATGATCCGCATCGCCGCCGGCGAAGAGCTCACGTTCTCGCAGGCCGAGGTGCGCCTCGACGGCTGGGCCATCGAGGCGCGCATCTATGCCGAGGACCCGGTGCGCGACTTTCTGCCCTCGGTGGGGCGCCTGGTCCGCTATCGGCCGCCCGCCGAAGGCGCGTGCGTGCGCGTCGACACGGGTGTCCATGAGGGCGACGAGATATCCATCCATTACGACCCCCTGATCGCCAAGCTGATCGCCCGGGGCGACACCCGCGAGGCCGCCATCGGGCACATGCGCGGGGCGCTGGATGCGTTCCTCGTCCGCGGCGTCTCCCACAACATCGCCTTCCTGGCCGCGGTGATGGCCCATCCCCGTTTCGCCGAAGGGCGCTTGTCCACCGGCTTCATCGCCGAGGAATTCCCGGACGGCTTTCGCCACGCGGACGCGCCCGGCGGCGACCCCGCCCTCTTTGTCGTCGTCGGCGCCGCCATGCACCGCGCCTATGAGGAGCGCGCCGTCACCATCGCCGGCCGGCCGTCCCGCGGCAAACCGGCGGTGGCCGAGGACTGGGTCGTGGCGGTCAAGGGCGAACGCTATCCGGTGTGCGTGCGTGCCGTGGACGGGGGCTTCGACGTCATCGTGGAGGCCCGCCGTTACCAGGTGCGCACCGCCTGGAAGCTGGGCGAACCCTTGTTTCGCGCCCGCATCGACGGGTCCGGGCTGTGCCTGCAGGTTGAACGCCTCCCCGTCGGCTACCGCCTGGGGCACGCCGGCGCCCAGGCCGATGTCGTCGTTCTCCATCCGCGCGCCGCCGAACTCCATGCGCTCATGCCGGCGCAAAAGGCGCGCCGCGCGCTCGAATATCTGCTCTCGCCCATGCCCGGACTCCTGGTCTCGGTGACCGTCGAGGCGGGCCAGGCGGTCAAGGCCGGCGAGGAACTGGCGGTGGTCGAAGCCATGAAGATGGAGAACGTGCTGCGCGCCGACCGCGACGGGGTCGTCGCCGCCGTCCATGCCCGGCCGGGCGACAGCCTGGTGGTGGATCAGGCCATCCTCGAGTTCGAAAAAGAAGGCCCATGACCACCGCGACCACGGCCGTGCGCGTGCTAATACAGGGCCGCGTCCAGGGCGTCTGGTTCCGCGGCTGGATGGCCCGGGAGGCCGGGGCGCGGGGGCTCGGCGGCTGGGTCCGCAACCGCTTCGACGGCACCGTCGAGGCCCTGTTCGCCGGCCCCGCCGCCGCCGTCGACGACATGGTCGCGGCCTGCTGGACGGGCCCGCCGGCGGCCAAGGTCACCGACGTTGCCACCCATCCCGCCGAGGATCCCGGCGAGGCGGGATTCCGTTTCCTGCCCAGCGGGTGACGGGGGGACACGCGGACGGCGGAACCATCGGGCGGCGGCATCGGATGGCGCGCCGCTGCCGCCACTGTCGAAATCACGATATTTACTCCAAAGGAATTAATCACAGAGACCACAGAAACCACAGAGACCACAGAGAATTTCACAGAGGCACCCTGATGCGGTGCGTAACGCCGCTCTCGATTTCCTCCGTGTTTCTTCCTCCGTGTTTCTTCCTCCGTGTTTCTTCCTCTGTGCTCTCTGTGATCTCGGTAGTTCAATTTTTTTCTGGCTCGGGATATCCGAGTAAGCGTATCAGTCCGAATCCTCTCCGGCCGCCGGCGTGGCGGCCGGCCGCCACCGGCAGACCCGGTTGCGGCCCTCGTTCTTGGCCTGGTACAGGGCCTGGTCGGCGTACTCGATGGTTTGCTCGATGGTGGCCTCGGGGGTCATTTCGGCGACGCCGAACGATCCGGTGACCGACAACGTGTCGGCGCCGTGGATCTCGATAGGGTGGGATTCCAGGTGGGTGCGCAGGCGCTCGAGCACGCTGTGCGCCGTCGCCATGTCGGCGTCCGGCAGGCAGAACAGGAACTCCTCGCCACCGTAGCGGTAGACCGAATCATACGGTCGCAATTGGCCGAGGAAGCATTCGGCGCTGGCGATCAGGACCCGGTCGCCCGCGGCATGTCCATACGTGTCGTTGACCCGCTTGAAGTGGTCAAGGTCGCCGATGGCGATGCAGCTGGGCCGCCCCGACCGCAGGAAGCGCTCGCGCTCGCTCTCCAGCTCCCCCATCATGACCTGGCGGTTGTGGAGCCCGGTGAGCGGGTCGAGGTCCGACGAGGCGGCGGCGAACGCCTTCTCCAGGCGCCGCGCCTGGGAGATGAAGGCGCCGGCCGAGTCCATGAAGGCGTCGTACCGGGCACGGTCCGGGGGCCGCCCGTCCAACGCCTTCTCCATCAAGGTGCGGGCGTCGTCGTGCATTTTCCTGTGCAGGGCCGCCAGGTTGCGCAGGGCGGGCTGATCGACCAGGCCCGTGTGCTGGTTCCTTACGTACCAGGCGCCGAAACGGCACAGGTGACGGGGGTCGTCGGCGAGGACCTTGGCCGAGGGTGCCTCGCCGCACAACAGGGTGGCGTGCCATTCCTTCAGCCAGGTCAGGTGATCGCCGATGGCGTGGTCCAGTTCGTCCAGGATCTCCCGGGTCCCGATGGTGCCTTCGTGCGGGTTATGGTCGGTCAACGGGTTACGCCCCTGTCCACCGTGTTTCTCTCCGCGGCTGTCCGGGAGCGGCGCCGAACGCCTCTGCGAACGCCGCCATCAGGGCGGCGTCCACCTCGGCCATGGTGGCGGCGACGCCCAGGTCCCGGAGCGACGTCACGCCGTGGCCGGTGACGCCGCAGGGAACGATGCCGGCGAAATGGCCGAGGTCCGGGTCGACGTTGATGGAGACTCCGTGGAAGGTGACCCAGTGGCGGACGCGGACCCCGATGGCGGCGATTTTCCCTTCGCGCCCGGGGGCGCCCCCCGCATATTTAATGCCGGGGGGGACACCCCCCGGTGGCCCCCCGGGGGTCGCGGGGGCGTCCCCCGCATATTTAATGCCGGGGGGGACACCCCCCGGTGGCCCCCCGGCGCCGCCGCGGTCGACCCAGATGCCGACCCGGCCCGGCCGGCGCTCGCCGCGGACGCCGAAGCGGGCCAGGGTGGCGATCAGCCATGCCTCCAGGCCACGGACGAAGGCGCGCACGTCGTTTCCCCGCGTCGTCAGATCGAGCATCACATAGGCCACCCGCTGGCCGGGGCCGTGATAGGTGTAGCGGCCGCCGCGGCCGGTGCGGAACACGGGGAAGCGGTCGGGGTCCAGCAACTCTTCCGGGCGGGCGCTGGTGCCGGCCGTGTACAGCGGCGGGTGTTCGAGCAGCCACACGGTCTCCGGCGCCCGGCCGTCGCGGATGGCCTGGACGCGGCGTTCCATGAAGGCGACCGCATCGGCGTAGTCCTGGGGACCCTCGCTGATCCGCCAGTCCACCGTTTCCCGGCGGGTGGCCGCCGGCTCTGTCGGTAGGGCCAGGCCCCTCACCTCGGTCATTTCTCTCGGCATTCCATGCGGGCGCTTGATCCCCGCCCGTGGATTTGCTATTCCCGCGCCCATGTAACGGCAACCATTTGCGTTGCCGCAAGGAAATTCGCGGTCGTGGCGGAATTGGTAGACGCGCAGCGTTGAGGTCGCTGTGGGGGAAACCCCGTGGAAGTTCGAGTCTTCTCGACCGCACCAGTCCCCGAGGCCCGCCGTAACCGGGCCTCGTATCGTATGCGGGCGTTGACCCGGCCGGCCCTTGGGGGCGTGCCGGGGCGCCCATACCTGAACCGGGCCCAAATCCTGCGCGACGAAGGGAGGACAGGGTCGTGACCGATCCGGCGCACACCACGGAAGGGCAGGCGGCGGCGGAGGCCGACGAGGCCGTCTACGAGCTGGCCAGCGGGCGGCTCGAGCAAGACGTGGTCGAGGCCCTGGCCGCGGGCGACGGGGCGCGGGTCAAGGACCTGATCGCGCCGCTGCATTACGCCGACGTCGCCGACCTGCTCGAGCGCCTGAGCGCCGAGGGACGCCACGCCCTGATCGATGTCATCCGCGACGACTTCGACGCGGAAATCCTGTCCGAGCTGGACGAGACGGTCCGCGACGAGATCATCGAGCGGCTGGGAATCGCGGACGTGGCGGCGGCCGTCGCCGAACTGGAAAGCGACGACGCCGTCCAGATCATCGAGGAACTGGACGAGGCCGAACAGCAGAAGGTGCTGGAGGCCATACCCGCCGGTGAGCGTACCCTCATCGAGGAGGGCCTGGCCTACCCCGAGGACAGCGCCGGCCGCCTCATGCAGCGCGAGCTGGTGACCGTGCCCACGTTCTGGAACGTCGGCCAGACCATCGACTTCATGCGCCACAGCGCCGACCTGGAAGAGGATGCGTTGCCGTCGGTCTTTTACGACATCTTCGTCGTCGATCCCGCCCACAAGCCGGTGGGCGCGGTGCCGCTGAGCCGCCTGCTGCGCACCCGGCGGCCGGTGTCGGTGAGCGAGATCATGGACGCCGAGATGAAGTTGATCCCGGTGGGAACCGACCAGGAGGACGTGGCGTTTCTGTTCCGCCAGCGCGACCTGGTCTCGGCGCCGGTGGTGGACGACAGCGGGCGTCTGATCGGGGCCATCACCATCGACGACGTGGTCGACGTCATCCACGAGGAGCTGGAGGAAGACATCATGCGCATGGGCGGCGTGCGCGAGGACGATCTCTACAATGCCGCCGTGGACCCCACGCGGGCGCGGTTCTCCTGGCTGGTGGTGAACCTGGCCACCGCCATCCTGGCGTCCCTCGTCATCGGTTTTTTCGAGGCCACCATCGAGCAGATCGTGGCCCTGGCGGTGCTCATGCCCATCGTCGCCTCCATGGGGGGCAACGCCGGCACCCAGACGATGACCGTGGTGGTGCGCGCCCTGGCCATGAAGGAGCTGACCTCCACCAACACCATGCGGGTGATCGGCAAGGAACTGCTGGTCGGCGGCTTCAACGGCATCCTGTTTGCCGCCCTCACCGGCGGCGTGGCCTGGTTCTGGTTCGGCAGCCCGGCCCTCGGCGTGGTCATCGCCCTGGCCATGATCATCAACATGGTGGTGGCCGGGCTGGCGGGGACGACGATACCGCTGGTCCTGGAGCGCGCCGGGATCGACCCCGCCGTCGCCTCGGGCGTGGTGCTGACGACGATTACCGACGTGGTCGGCTTCTTCGCCTTCCTCGGGCTGGCGGCGCTGATCCTGCTGTAACGGGTGGGCCTATTTTCCGACCCCTGCCTGACGTCCGGACCCTGCGTCTCCGGTGTCGGGCCGTGGCCGCTTTTTTTTAATTCCTCTGCGATCCTCTGCGTCCTCTGCGGTGCGCATTTTAACGCGGAGGACGCGGAGGGACGCGGAGGAGAAACGGCTGACGTGCCACGGTGGAATTGCCCCCTTTTTTCGCGCCCAGAGCCCGCTTTACCTTTACGTAAAGGTAAAGTACCCTCCGGACCATGGCGGAGACATACGGCATCCGGGACTTGGCGCGCGAGTTCGGCGTCACCACGCGCACCATACGGTTTTACGAGGACAAGGGCCTGCTGGCGCCCGTGCGCCAGGGCCAGCGGCGCATCTACGCGCCCCGGGACCGGGTGCGCCTGAAGCTGATCATGCGCGGCAAGCGCCTGGGGTTCTCCCTCGAGGAAATCGGCGAGATCATCGACCTCTACGACACCGACCCGACGCAGGTGGCGCAGCTTCGCCTCTTCCTAGAAAAGATCGCCGAACGCCGCGCCGTGCTGGCGCGCCAGCAGAAGGACATCGCCGCCATCGTCGGCGAACTGGACACCCTCAAGGCCCAGTGCTCCCAGCTCCTCAGGCGCAAGGAGCGGGCGGCGGCGGGCGCCTGATCGGTTTCGCTGGGTCGTGTACCCGTAAACGAGAATTGAGTCAGCGGCGCGGCGCCAATGTCGACTTTAGAGCCAACACCGGTCGCAAATCCGCGCATTCGGGCACTTCCGCCTGTAGCCAAGAACGATCATTGCCTATTTGCCTGGGATTTACGTTTTCTTGCTAGCCCGGATTATTCACGACCCCGCGTGAAAGGGATGGTGAGCGTGGATTAACCTGTTGAAATGCCGTATGATTTTGGTGTTCGAACAAGATCACATGGCAACAGAAGAACCCACGGCTCACCATGAACGAGACTATCCCCTATCTCCCCGGTTTGTCACCCGTAGCAGGCAAGGAGTTGTGCGCCCGGTTCGACGGCGGACGGCTGTCGTCGGACGGCGGCGTATTGTTGTTTCCCGGGATCGAGAGACGGCTCGGGATTTCCGACTTGCTTGCCTCCTGCGTGACCGACGAGCGCGACCCGGCGAGCACGACCCACACTTACGCCGACATGATCCGGGCGCGGATGTTCGCCATTGCCTGCGGCTATGAGGACTGCGACGACCTCGACGTTCTGCGTTTCGATCCGGCGTTCAAGTTGGCCTGTGGGCGCTTGGCCGAGACGGGCGATGACTTGATGTCCCAACCGACCCTGTCGCGCCTCGAGAATGCGCCGTCGTGGCGCGCACTGGGGCGCATGGGGCTGTCGATGATCGATCTGTTTTGCGCCAGCTTCAAGGCCGTGCCGGAGCGCATCGTACTCGATATCGATGATACCGACGATGCCGTCCACGGCGCTCAGCAGCTGGCCCTGTTCAACGCCCATTATGACGACTATTGCTTCCAACCCATCCACATCTTCGAGGCGGCCACCGGCAAGCCGGTGCTCTCGCTCTTGCGCCCCGGCAAGCGGCCTTCCGGGAAAGAGGCGGCCCGTATCCTCAAGCACGTCATCCGCCGCATCCGGCGCAACTGGCCCCGGGTGGAAATCACCGTGCGTGGCGATGGCCATTACGCCACGCCGGAGGTCATGGAATTCCTGGAAGATCAAGGCTGCGGCTACATCTTCGGGCTTCCCGGAAACGCCCGGCTGACCAGGATCGGCGAGCCGTGGTGCGAGGACGCGGCGGTTCGCCGGGTGCGATCGCGCCAGGACAAAGTGCGCCGCTTCTTCCACACCGGCTACCAGGCCAAAAGCTGGTCACGAGAACGCACCGTCATCGCCCGCGTCGAGGCCACATCGAAAGGCTCCGACATCCGCTTCATCGTCACCAACCTGCCCGGCCGGTCCAAGGTGCTCTATGAGAAAATCTATTGCGCCCGCGGCAGGATGGAAAACATGATCAAGGAGCACAAGCTCTACACCAGATCCGACCGCACGTCGTGCCACCGCTGGGAAGCCAACCAGTTCCGGCTGTTCCTGCACAGCGGCGCCTATTGGCTGCTGCACCAGCTTCGCCAGGCCGCGCCGCGGCGCTCGCTGTGGCGCAAGGCGACGTTCGAAACCATCCGCCGCGCCTTCCTCAAGATCGCCGTGCGCATCGAGGAACTCAAATCCCGCGTCACGATCGCCCTGCCCTCGGCCTATCCCTATCGCAAAGCCCTCGTCGCGATGGCAGGCTGCATCGCCGCCCAAGGCCCTTGATCCACGCGGCCTGTGCCGCCGGATGAACCCCGAACATCAACCCCCAACCGCCTTGAAAACCTACCTACGAAAACCGCCGTCAACCCGGCCAACCCCGCTCGCCCCGTCCAAATCCGCGGGCTGTCATGAATAATTGGGGCTAGCAGTCTGTCGGACTTGAGGTCCGAAGTTTTGTGATGAGAGGTTTTCCGGGGTTTTCTCGTGGGTAAAACTGGGTGGCGAAGGGAAGGCGGGTTTTCGCCGTCGATGATAGAGACTGCGGCAGATTTCCGGTGTGGCGGGGGTGTGGCCGGGCTTTCGGATCGACCTGTCGGGCCAGGAGCGCCGTCATGATGCCATCTCCAGCTTGAGCTTGTGCAGGCGCTTGCAGTTGTAGGCCAGGGCCACCAGGTTCCACTCGCCCGTCACCTTGTCGAGGCCGCGCAGGGAGAAGCCGGTGAAGCCGAGGACCGCCTTGATGATGCCGAAGACCGGCTCGACGGTCTGCTGGCGCAGCCTGTAGAGGGCGCGGCCGTCGGCGCTGGCGAGCTTCGCCGCCATGATCTGGAGCCATTCGGCCTTGGGTTCCTTCGCCGGCGCCTCGGCCTTGGCCGGGCGGAAGTCGTGGCGCCGCCGGCGGCCCTCCGCGGCCGTCGCCACCAGGGCTTCGATGCCGCTCTCGGCAAGCGCCGCAACCTCATCGCCGTTGGCATAGCCACTGTCGGCCAGGATCGTTTCGGGCATACCCAGCTCGGCGGGGATTGCCTCGATGTCCGCCACCAGCTCATTGCGGTCGCTGGCGCAGTTGCTGACCCGGGCGCCCAGGATCAGCTGAGAGCCCCCGGCATCGACCACGGCCTGAGCGTTATAGGCCTGGCGGTACTCGTGCTTCTTGGACTTGCGCATCAGCCGGCTGTCCGGGTCGCTCAGATTGCTCTGCTCGTCGGGGCGCGGCGTCTCATCGGGCGGCTTCGGGTGCTTGCCCTTGGCCCGGCCCTGGCGCTTCTCGCGCGCCGCCACCTTGGCCTCGTACTCCGCCCGCTCCGCCGCGGCGCGCGCCTTGGCCTGGGTCTCGAGGCGACGACGCGCCGCATCCAGCCGATCGCGCAAAGCCTCCCTGCGCGCAATCTCCTTGGGCAGGGCCTGGGGGTCGTCGTCGACGCCACCGTCGGCCGCCTCGGCACGCTCCATCAACTCCGCGATCTCGAGCTTCAGCTGATCGATCAACTCCCCCGCCCGCTCATAAGTCACCGAACGGTGCTTGCTGGCAGAGGCCTCGAACTTGCTGCCATCCACGCTGACAAGCCCCACCTTCACAAGCCTCAACTCCTTCGCCAGCAGCAGAACCTGCAGGAAACTCTCGGCAAACGCCGCCATGTTCTCGCGCCGAAAGGTGGCGATCGTGTCATGGTCGGGATGGACGTTGGCGGCCACGAAGCGAACCCCGATATCGCGGTGCGTCGCGCGCTCGATCCGCCGGC
>JADFHR010000246.1 GCA_022567015.1 Pseudomonadota bacterium | reverse complement strand
CATGGCGTCGATCCCGGCCCCGGTGAGGACCGAAATTCCCATCGCCGGCCTGCCGTTGACCTCCAGGGGCGGGGCCGGGGCGCCGAGGTCCACCTTGTTGATGAGGACGATGGTGTCGGCGTCGACCAGGGCCGCCGTCGGGGGGTCCACCCGGGGCCAGGCCTCGCCGTCGAACACGGCCAGTCTCAGGTCGGCGTCCCGGGCCCGCAGCCGGGCCCGCCGCACGCCTTCCTTTTCGACCCCGTCGAGGCCGTCGCGTAATCCCGCCGTGTCGGCCACCACCGCCGGATACCCGCCGAGGTCCAGGTGGACCTCGATCACGTCCCGGGTGGTGCCCGCCGTGTGCGCGACGATGGCCACGTCACGCCGGGCCAACAGGTTGAGCAGGCTCGACTTTCCCGCGTTGGGAGGACCGATGATGGCGAGGTGGACGCCGTCGCGCAGGCGTTCCCCGCGCCGGTCGTCGCCGAGATGGCCGGCGATCTCGGTCTCGAGCTCCCCGACCGTCCGCCGCGCCGCCGCATCGACGCCCGGGGGCAGGTCCTCGTCGGAAAAGTCGATGGTCGCTTCCACGTGGGCCAGGGCGCCGAGAAGGCGCTCGCGCCAGGATTCGTAGAGCCGCCCCAGCTCCCCCTGCAACTGGCGCAGGGCCTGGCGCCGCTGGGCCTCGGTCTCGGCGTTGATCAGGTCGGCGAGGCCCTCGGCCGCGGTCAGGTCGAGCTTCCCGTTCTCGAAGGCGCGGCGGGTGAATTCGCCGGGCTCGGCCGACCTCAGCCCCGGGCACCCGCCCAGGGCTTCGAGCACCGCCGACATCACCACGGGCCCGCCGTGCAGGTGCAGCTCCGCCATGTCCTCGCCGGTATAGCTGGCCGGCCCCGGAAACCACAGCACCAGACCGTGGTCCAGTGTCTCCCCGTCGGCGGGGTTGCGGATGCGCACCAGGGTAGCCCGCCTGGGCGGCGGCGGATCGCCCCCGCAAAGCCGGCGCAGGGTATCGCCGGTTCCCGGTCCGGAAACGCGGACGACGGCGATCCCGGCGCGGCCGATGCCGCTGGCCCGGGCGAAGATGGTGTCGGTTTTCATGTCCGGCGCGAAACGGTTTTGCCGCCCATCCTAGTGGCCTGTATCAGCTAAAGTGCGCCCGGCAAATGTCCGGGGTCGACACCAGGCACCGCGGACGTCCCCCCTGGTATTCACCGGCGCAAATCCGCGACCGATCGACGCCCACCGTCGGCGCCGCACGCCGCGGTCAGTCCTCCTTGCCCTTGCCGCCGCCAAGGTGCGACCAGAACATCTTCTGCAACTGCTCGAATCCCTCGACCCCCGCCGGCAGCCACATGCGCGCCAGGGCTTCGGGATCCGCCGCCGCCAGGTTCGCCTTCAGGCGTTCCTCGATCTCGGCCATCATGGCGTCCTGCATGGGCTTCACGTCCGGCAAACCGAAAAAGGCGCGCGCCTCCTCCGGCGTGCAATCAACATCGACCTGAATCTTCATCTTGCCAATCCCCAATGTTTCACCGTCGCCCGCGGGTTTTATCCACAGTCCGTTTGTGGTTGTTTCGCCCGCCATTTGCCCCAAAGTAAGCGCCCACGGAGGCCCGCGCAACGGACCAGGGAGCCGGCCGCGCCCATCCCCGAACACGGATTCCGCACCATGACCCGCAACCTCCTGGCCGAGGAAACCAGCCCCTATCTATTGCAGCACAAGGACAACCCCGTCCACTGGCGGGCATGGAACGCGCAAACCCTCGCCCTCGCCGAGCGCGAGAACAAGCCCATCCTGCTGTCCATCGGATACGCCGCCTGCCACTGGTGCCACGTCATGGCCCACGAGAGTTTCGAGAACGAGGCCATCGCCACGGTGATGAACAGCCTGTTCATCAACATCAAGGTGGACCGCGAGGAGCGCCCCGATCTGGACGCCATCTACCAGTCCGCCCTGGCCCTGATGGGCACCCAGGGCGGATGGCCGCTGACCATGTTCCTCACTCCCGGGCGCGAGCCTTTCTGGGGCGGCACCTATTTTCCCGCCACGCCCGGCTTCGGCCGGCCCGCGTTCCCCGACCTGTTGAAGACCATATCGGAAACGTTCCACAATCAAAACGAAATGGTGCAGAAGAACGTCGCCGCGATCCGCGAGGCCTTGACCCGGCTCGGCCGGCCGGCCGGCGGCGGCGGCCTCACCGTCGAGCTCCTGGACCGGGCGGCGGGGGCGGCCGGCCGCCTGGTCGACCCCCTGCACGGCGGCACCTCGGGCGCGCCGAAGTTTCCCCAGCCCTGCTTTTTCAGGTTCCTGTGGCGGGCCTACCGGCGGACCGGCTCGACCCTTTTCCGCGAGGCGGTCACGGTGACCCTGGACTCCATGTGCCAGGGCGGCATTTACGATCACCTGGGCGGCGGCTTTTCCCGGTATTCCACCGACGAGCGGTGGCTGGTGCCCCACTTCGAGAAGATGCTCTATGACAACGCCCTGCTTGTCGAGCTGCTGACCGAGGCCTGGCGGGACACCCACAGCCCGCTCTACGCCGTCCGCGTGCGCGAAACCCTCGACTGGGCCCTGGGCGAGATGCGGGTGGTGAACGAAGCGGCCGACCGGGCCGGCGGCGATGCCCCCGTTTTCGCCTTCGCCAGCGCCTTCGACGCCGACAGCGAGGGCGTCGAGGGCAAGTACTTCGTCTGGACCGAGGACGAGATCGACGCCGTTCTCGGCGACGACTCCGCGCCTTTCAAGGGGGCCTACGACGTCACCCCCGGCGGCAACTGGGAAGGCAGCACCATCCTCAACCGCAGCCGGGCGCGGCGGTTGGGGGACGCCGCCCTGGAGGAGACCCTGGCCCGCTGCCGCGCCCGGCTGCTCGCCGCCCGCGCCGCGCGCGTGCCGCCGCAACGGGACGACAAGGTGCTCACCGACTGGAACGGCCTGATGATCGCGGCGCTCGCCACCGCCGGCGCCGCCTTCGACGAGCCCGCCTGGGTGGCGGCGGCAGAAGCCGCCTTTTCCTTCGTCCTCGCCAACATCACCGAGGACGGCCGCCTGCGCCATTCCTGGTGCGCCGGGCGCGCCGCGCACCCGGCCGTCCTCGACGATTACGCCAACATGGCGCGCGCCGCGCTGGCCTTGTTCGAGGTGACGGGAGGGCGCGCCTACCTGGACCGGGCCGAGGCCTGGGTGGCGGTCGCCGACGCCCGCTATTGGGACGGCGACGGGGGCGGCTACTTCCTTACCGCGGACGACACCGGCGACGTGATCACCCGCACCAAGACGGCGAACGACAACGCCATGCCGTCGGGCAACGGTGTCATGGTCGAGGTGTTGGCCCGCCTGTTTTACCTGACCGGCAAATCCGCCTACCGCGAACGGGCCGGGGACCTGATCGCGGTGTTCGCCGGCGACACACCCGAAATGCTCCTCCATATGCCGACCCTCCTCGACGGGTACGAGCTCCTGGAGAAGGCCGTGCAGATCGTCATCGTCGGCGCGCCTGAGGACTCCGCCACCCGCGCCCTTGTCCGCGCCGTTTTCGATGCGGACCCGCCCAACCGGGTGCTCACCCAGCTTGCCCCCGGCACCGCCCTGCCCAAGGGCCACCCCGCCCACGGCAAGGGCCAGGTCGACGGCCTGCCCTCGGCCTATATCTGCGTCGGGCCCACGTGCGGCCCCCCGGTGACCCGGCCCGACGCCTTGATTCAGGCGTTGTCGGCGCTGTAATACCAAGGGTCACTGATCATGACCCGACGAGCCGGCTTACCAAGGCTTTCGGCTAGGAGCGTGCGCTGTGGCGATGCGGGGCATCGCGAAGCGTGCGCGACGCCGTCCAAAAGCCTTGGTAAGCCGCCGTTGCGGTCGCGTATGCGGCCCGTCGGAGGGCGTCGAAAAGTTTCGACGATGCGCCGCATCGCCTGCAACTTTCCTCCTGCCCGACGAGCCGCCTACGCGATCTCTAT
>JADFHR010000245.1 GCA_022567015.1 Pseudomonadota bacterium | reverse complement strand
TGATCCGACGCCGAAGATCAAGTGAATGCGCATACGCCATCTGGTCCCTCCACACAATCTATCCACAACATCATGTGGAGACAGAGAATCAGATGCGTCGATTCTTCGCAACCTTGAAATGCTCTAGTGCCTAGAACCCCTCCCCGAGCACACGGTCGGGCGGCTTGTGGCCGTCGGTGAAGGTCTTGATGTTGACCACCACCTTTTCACCCATGTCGATGCGGCCTTCGAAGGTGGCCGATCCCATGTGCGGCAACAGCACCACGTTGTCCAGTTCGAGAAGCTTCGGATTCACCGCCGGCGCGTGTTCGAACACATCCAGCCCGGCGCCGCCGATATCGCCGGCCCTCAGCAGGCGGGTCAGCGCGTTCTCGTCGATGACCTCGCCGCGCGAGGTATTGACGATGTAGGCGTGGGGCTGCAGCAGCTTCAGGCGGCGTTCGGACAGCAGGTGATAGGTGGCCGGCGTGTGGGGGCAGTTGACGGAGATGATGTCCATGCGCGCCAGCATCTGATCCAGGCTTTCCCAGTAGGTGGCCTCCAGTTCGCCTTCCACGTCGGGGTGATGCCGGCGCCGGTTGTGATAATGGATGGAGAGGCCGAACCCCCGCGCCCGGCGCGCCACGGCCTGGCCGATGCGGCCCATGCCGATGATGCCGAGCCGCTTGCCGTAGATGCGGTGGCCGAGCATCCAGTTGGGCGACCACCCTTCCCACTTGCCCGACCGCAGGACCCGCTCGCCCTCCGCCAGACGGCGCGGCACGGCCAGGATCAGGGCCATGGTCATGTCGGCGGTATCCTCGGTCAGCACGTCCGGCGTGTTGGTCACCGCGATGTCGTGCTGGCGCGCGGCGGCCAGGTCGATGTGGTCGACCCCGGTGCCGTAATTGGCGATCAGACGCATACGCGGGCCGGCATGGGCGAGGAGCTGTGAATCGATGCGGTCGGTCAAGGTGGGGACCAGAACGTCCGCCGTCTTCACCGCCTCGATCAACTGGTCCGTGCTCATGGGCTTGTCGTCCAGGTTCAACCGGACGTCAAACAGTTCCATCATCCGGGTTTCAACGGCATCCGGCAGCTTGCGGGTGACCACCACCAGCGGCTTTTTTTCGGCCATCAGAAATCCCCCAGCGGGCGTCTGCGCCGTCAGGCCATAGCAACAAGGGGAAGCCTTGTCCAGCATCGCGTGGCCGGGGGCCGCCCGCGTCCGGCGGGACCGACGGGAGCGGCGCCAACGGAGGTCTTGACCGCCGCCGCGGGGCCGGCCGTATAATGGGCGCGCCCCGATGTCACCGTCTTTCCGGTCCGGTCCCCCTGCCATGAATGCGCGGTCCATTCTGCTTCTCGTATTTGCGGCCATCCTGTTTTCCGGGATGTCGCCGGCATGGGCGGCGCCCCAAGGCACGGGCCTGCCGCTGCCCCGTTTCGTTCACTTGCGCGCCGGCGAGGTGAACATGCGCACCGGCCCGGGGGTTCAATATCCGGTGGAGTGGGTGTACCGGCGCCAAAACCTGCCGCTCGAGGTCATCGCCGAGCACCGCACGTGGCGCAAGGTGAGGGACTGGCAGGGCACCCAGGGCTGGATGCACCAGAGCATGCTGGGTGGGCGGCGCACCTTTGTCGTCACCGGCGCCGTCCGCACCCTGCGCGACGAGGCGGACGCCAGGAGCACGCCGATGGCGCGGGCCGAACCGGGCGTCGTCGGGCGCCTGATGGAATGCCCGAAGGACAGCGGTTGGTGCAAGGTGGAGATCGACGAGTTCACGGGCTGGCTAAGACGGGTCGACTTCTGGGGCGCCCACGCCAACGAGCTGGTGGAGTGAGGGGCAGAAGACAGGGATCAGGGATCAGGTATCAGAAGACAGAGGCGCCAAATCTGATCCCTGATACCTGATACCTGATACCTGACTTCACTTGAAGTCCCCGGCCAGGGCGGCGCGGACGGCCTCGGGCAGGCGCGCCATGTGGCCGTAGTTCTCGTGGCCGACGCCTAAGGTGACGTCCGCCCCGGGCCTGGCGAACTTTTCGATCTGCGGGCGCGTGAAGGGAAAGCGCAGGAAATGCACCGATGACGCCCTGCCGGCGGCGGTGCTGCGTTCCACGTCTCCCTCGGGCACGGCGCGGATGGTTTCGCCGTCGACGCTGAGGGTCACCGTGTTCTCCACGCCGCCGAGTCGGGCCAGGACGCGGGCGCGGCGGTCCGCGTCGTCGATCTCGAACATCAGGGTCGCGACCAGGTTGTCACCCTTGGGGACAAGCGGGTTATAGGCCGCCAGTTCGTCGGCGATCTGGTCCTCGCCCCCCTTCTCGATGTAGAGCATCTCGTGGATCTGATGCCACATGGTTTCGTAACACTCGAAACTGAACATGGCGTCGGGACCGACCGCCAGGCGGCGGGTCTTTTTCAGCTCCATCATCGCCGGGCGGCGTTGGCGCCGTGTCTTCGCGTATTCGTCGATCGGCATGATGTCGGCGCGGGTGATTTCGGTTTTTGCCATTGCTCCTTCCCGGTCACAGCCCGCTGGCCAGGGCGATCAACTGGATGGGATGCTGTGCCTCTTCGATGGCCCGGCCGCCGCCGTCCAGGCGCTCCATCCCCTGCACAATGTGGGCGCGGGCCAGGGGACATTCGGAAACGATGAACGCCGCCTTCGTTTCGGCCGCCTGGCGCGCCACCGGCAGGCCTGTTTTCAGGGCCACCTCGAACATGTCCTTTTTTATCCCCCAGGCGCCGCCGTGCCCCGAACAGCGTTCGATCACCGAGACCTTGGTGTCGGGCACGAGGGCCAGCATCTCGACCGCCTTGCGGCCCATGTTCTGGGCCCGGGCATGGCAGGCGATGTGCACCGCGACGTCGCCGTCCAGGGGCTTCAGGGGCCGGGCCAGGCCCTCTTTCCTGGCGATGCCGACCACGTACTCGCTGATGTCGAAGGTGGCCCGGCTGAGGCGGGTTACATTGTCGTCCCCGGGCACGATCAGCGGCCATTCGAACTTGAGCATGAGACTGCACGACGGAACCAAGGAGACGACGTCGTATCCCTTGTCGATCCAGCCCCGCAACTCGGCCGCCACGGCGCACGCGGTCTCGGCTACGCGTGCGATGTCGCCGGACTCAAGCTGCGGCATGCCGCAACAGGCGGGATAGACGATTTCCGTTTCGACGCCGTTCGCCGCCAGCACGGCGCGCGCCGCGACGCCGATGTCGGGGCCGTTGTAGTTGCCGAAACAGGTGGCGTAGATCACCACCTTGCGGCCGAACGCGGGGGCGTCGCGGTTGACCGGCACCGGCGCCGGGCGGTCCATCAGGGTCGGGCGGTGGAATTTGGGCAGCTCCGCGTCGCGGTGAATACCGGCCGCCGCTTCCATCAACGGCCGGGTCAGGCGGTTGCCGCGGTCCGTCGCCCAGTTGGCGAGGGGCGCCACCGCACACCCGAGCCGGCCGTTGCGGTCGGTCTTGGCGATCTGGCGCTGGGCGAAACCGACCTTGCCTTCCCTGGCCTCGACCGCCCGGTAGCGCAGCATGAGGTGGGGGAAATCCAGGTTGAACTCGTGGGGCGGCACGTACGGACACTTGGTCATGAAGCACATGTCGCAGAGGGTGCAGGCGTCCACCACACCCTTGAAATCGCCGCTGGACACCCCGTCCAGCTCGCCCGTAACGCCGCCGTCGATCAGGTCGAACAGGCGCGGGAAGACGTCGCACAGGTTGAAGCAGCGCCGGCAGCCGTGGCAGATGTCGAAGACCCGGCGCAACTCCACGTCCAACTTCTGCCGATCGTAGAAATCCGCCTCCCGCCAAGGGATGGGATGGCGTTCGGGCGCCTCCAGGCTACCTTCGCGCATGTGTGCGCTCCTTATACCAAGGGTCGCTGATCATGACCCGACGAGCCGGCTTACCAAGGTTTTCGGCCCTAATACCAAGGGTCACTGATCATGACCCATAGAGACGGCTTACCAAGGCTTTCGGCTAGGAGCGTGCGC
>JADFHR010000054.1 GCA_022567015.1 Pseudomonadota bacterium | reverse complement strand
GACGATTCGATGCGAGGCCGGGCGACTCCCAGCCCTGGACTTCAGAAGACTGCCGAGTACGTGGCCGCCCACCTGTTTTGTCTCCCCTCCTTGTGGGAAGGTTTCCCCAACGCCTTGGCCGAAGCGTTGACCCACGGACTCCCGGCTGTCGGCTTCCGAGGCTGCTCCGGCGTCAACGAGTTGATCCGGCCGGGAGAAAACGGTTTGCTGGTGGATGACGATGTCGACGACGGAGCCCTCTCCAAGGCTCTTCGGAGTCTGATGCTGGACGGTCAGGTAAGGGCGACACTCGGTCGCGAGGCGACCAAAATATCCGAAGACGACGCTCCGGATGGCATTTTCGCCCGATGGCAGTACTTGTTCGAATCCGTCACGCGATAATTTCGCTATTTCCCGATTTGAGACTCCGGCCGACGCCACCCTGACCCTGCTCAGGCGCGCGCTCCGCGGCGAACGCGTGTGGCTCGCACACTGGGAACATTTCTACCAGGTGGCTGCGCGCATCAGGGGCAGCGGGAAGTGGTACACCGGGAAATCCACCGAGTTGACCTGGCAAACCCTCATCGGCCCGGCTTCCCGAATTTCAGCCAGCTCTGGAACATCAAAACCGGCCACAAGGCATATTGCATGTCCTGCAAGCCCGATAAATGCCGGCGCCAGGCGGCGCGGATGGGCGCCGGATCGAAGTGCCCTTGTTCCAGGAGCGTTTTCGCATCGAGCATTACCTCCGCCCATTGGCGGAGCGGTCCACGCAGCCAGCGATCGATGGGCACGCCAAAGCCCATCTTCGGCCGTTCGATGAGGTCCCGGGGGACGTGGCGATGTGGTAGGGCTTTGCCATCGCTGCGAACGTCCGCCGCTGCCGGCGGTTCGTTCGGTCCGGTACCGGCGGTTCCGGTAGCCCGCGTAGAGCTTTCCCTGCGGGAAATTCGGCGCCACGACGTGACCACCGTCACGTCGTGGACCCACTCGGTTCCCAGTGGCAGGCGCGCTCGCAGACCCTGGCCGCAGCGGCGTTCGTCCCGGGCGGGAAATTCTCCGTGCGGAAGAGGATTTTCAAGACGGCGGCGGCTCTGCGGCGAACCGCGGACACGGCCGGCCCGCTCTTTCCGACGCGCTGCGGTAGAGATCCAGCGTTTGCCGGACGACGATGTCCTGGCTGAACTTGGCTTCGACCCTGGCGCGGCCGGCAGCGCCCATCCGCTGCCGCAGTTCGCGCGAGCCCGCAAGCACTTCGATCGCGTCAGCCAGTTCGATCCAGGATTCGGTCGGCACAAGGAACCCGTTGACGCCGTCGACGACGACATCCCGGCATCCCGGAACGTCCGTCGTGACAATGGGGCGACCGCATGCGGCGGCTTCGAGCAAGCTCTTCGGCAAGCCCTCACGGTAGGAGGGCAGCACGGCGATGTGAGCCTTCGACCAGACTGCAGCAATGTCATTTTGGTGGCCCAGCCACTCGACGCAGCCTTCGCGGTGCCATTGCCGCAGCGTGTCCTCGCCGATGCTGCTCGGGTTTGCCGGATCGGGCCGGCCGACCAGCAAGACGCGGACTTTGGTTCGGCGGCGTTTTAGCTCGCGGGCGGCAAGCACCACCTCGCGGATGCCCTTGTCCTTGAGCATGCGGCTGACCACGGCAACGACCACCTCACCTTCCGGCTCTGGGACCGGCACGTAACGGCCGACGTTGACGCCAGAGCCTCGGATGACCGTGACATGGTCCGGAGCAATCTTACATCCGACCATAAACGCGGCGGCATCGTCGTCGTTCTGAACGAGAAGCCAATGATTCTTGGGACGCAAGCACAGCTGCAGCATTCTTCGCATGACTGCGCGCACCATGCGAACCCGAAGATGACTGGCAGTGAATACGTATCCCAGACCGGCGAGCGCGTTGACGACCACGTCGGGCGGACAGAACATCGCCGCGATCGAACCGTAAATAACCGGTTTGAGCCCCACCTGATGGACGATATTCGGACGCTCTCGCGCCAAGATCCTGACCAGTTCGAAAATTGTGCGCAGTTCCTTAAATGGGTTTCGGCTCCTGCGGTCCATTTGGATGGGGATCAGCGAAAACCCCATGCCCCGGATGGTCTCGCCGTGACGATGGACGCGCGTCGCGATCACAACTTCCCAGCCAAGGTCGCGACACGCCTGCGCAAGCGGCTCACGGTGTGACAAAAAGTACCAATCCTCCGTAATCAAGAACATCACCTTGAACCCGCTATTCTTGCGCCGGCGAATGAAAATCTTCATGACCATCGCCCCCATGCGGTCCTTTGACTTCGACGCATTGTTTTCTGGGATGAGCGTTGCCGTTGCTCGATGCCCCGGCGCACCCGCCATTGTGTGCCTCCCGGTGTTTGCATGCACCCTTTCCGTGACGCGCCTGCTTCCGCCCTGTCAAGGACGCGGCGGGACCGCTGGCGGGTCAATCCACATGCAAAACCACAGCTCGAGGAACAACAGCGCCCAGATCCTGTGGTGGTTGGCGTGTCGGCCGGCGTTGTGGTCGTCCAGAAGCCTCTGAACGGCTTCCGGCCGGAACAGGCCCCGGGCTCGCGCGCGGTCGGACAGAAGGACATCGTACGACATTTCCCGCAACTCGTTGCGCAGCCAGCGCTCGATCGGCACGCCGAATCCCATTTTCCGCCGTTTCAGGAGGTCCCGCGGCAGGCGGTCGGCCATGGCTGATTTGAGAAGTGCCTTGGTTTTCAATCCTCGCATTTTCATGGCCGCCGGGATCGAAGCCGCGAACTCCATCAGTTCGTGGTCGAGGAACGGAGACCGGGCCTCCAACCCGTGCGCCATCGTCGCCACGTCCACCTTGACCAGGAGGTCGTCGGGCAGATAGCTGTGGATGTCCGCCCAGGCCGCGCGCGCGGCGACCGGCGCCCCGCCCTCGAACCACTTAGCGAGCGTCCCCAGGCAGTTCTCGCCAAGACGGTCCCGAAGCGCGTCGGCGTACAGCTCCCGCTTTTGTTCGTGCGAAAAGAACGTGACCCACTTTCCGTAGCGTTCGGCGTCGCCCGCGTCCGCCTCGGCGAGGAACCGCCGCAGGTAGCGCAGGGCACGGACATTGCTGGTCTCCACCGGCAACCCGCGCCCGAGAGCGCCGAGAGCCCGCCGGACGGGCCCGGGCAGCAGATCGATGCGGCTGCCCAGCCAGGCCCCGGCGTACCGCGGATAGCCAAGGAAGCTCTCGTCGCCCCCGTCGCCGTTGAGCGCCACGGTCACATGTGCGCGCGTGACCTCGGCCAGATAGTACGTGGGAACGGCCGATGAATCGGCGAACGGCTCGCCGTAATGCCACACCAGCTTGGGCAGAACCTCCACGGCGTCGGGCCGCACCACGAACTCATGGTGCTCCGTGCCATACCGCTCGGCCAACAGCTTCGCGTAGCGGCGCTCGTCGAAGGCGGGCTCTTCGAAGCCGACGGTGAAGGTCTTGACAGGCCGGTCCGAGACCCGGGCCATGGCGGCCACGACGGACGCCGAGTCGATGCCGCCGGAGAGAAACGCGCCGAGCGGAACGTCGGAGATCAGGCGCAGTTTCACCGCTTCGTCAAAGCGTTGCCTGAGCTCTTCCTCGAGCTCGGCCGCCGGGCGCGGCCGCGCCGTTCCGGGTTCGGGAAGCGACCAGTACCGCTCCAGCCGCAAGGCGCCATCCCCCTCCACCACCATGTAGCTCGCCGGGGGAAGCTTGCGGATCCCCTGGAAAGCCGTGTGCGGCGCGGGCACATACTGGAACGTCAGGTAGCGGTGGATCGCGTCGAGGTCCGGAACCCGCGGGACCCCCGGCCACGCCAGCAGGGCCTTGATCTCGGATGCGAACAGCAGCATGCCGTCGTGCCGGCAGTAGTACAGGGGCTTCTTGCCGACGCGGTCGCGCGCCAGCACCAGCCGACGCGCCTTGGCGTCCCAGATCGCGAACGCGAACATGCCCCGCAGCCGCTCCAAGACGCCGATCCCCCAGCGCTTGTAGCCCTCGATGATGACCTCGGTGTCGCTCTGGGTCCGGAAGCGGTGGCCGAGCCCGGAGAGTTCCTGCCTCAGCTCCCGGTAATTGTAAATTTCGCCGTTGTGGGTGATGTGCACCGTGTCGTGCGCGTCCGCCATCGGCTGTGCCGCTGCGTCGCTGAGATCGATGACGGCGAGCCTGGCGTGCCCCAATCCGACCACGCCGTCGGTCCACACGCCCCGCCCGTCGGGCCCCCGGTGGGACACCATCGCCACCATCGCGGCGAGGCGCTGTTCGACGTTTTTCCGGGTCCCGAGGCCGTGGTCCGACCAGACTCCGACGATCCCGCACATAGACGTGAACCTCTCGATTTCCGCTCCCTTTTGCGCTGGATGCATCATTGCATACCGTTAATCCACTCGCTAATCCATCCCGCCGTGTTCGGGCCAGCCATGACAGGCTGCGGAAGAATTCGGCCGGTTGTGTGATGATGACTGCCCAGGCTCGTTAGACGGCTTCAGGATGTCCCCGTTTCATTGATCGTTGGGCGATCTGTCGATCGTAAGGGCGCATTTGGCCACACGCTGGGCACACTCGTGCCGGCGCGGCGAGGAACTTGAGCAGGTGGATGAGGTTGTAGGCTGCGGCCGTGAGGGCAAAGAACCATCGCACGCGATCGGGATCTCTATGGCGGGTTTCCATAGCCCGCCCACGATCTTGATCCAGGCAAACGCCTGTCCCTTCTGAAAACACTGTCCGCCGCAGAAATCCTTGGATTTCCGACTAACGGCGGTCGGCGCGGGTTAAGCGTACGTACGGTCGACTGTGGCAAGAAGCGATCTAACGCTAGGGAGAATGGAGTTTATAGAAAGCCCAGGTTAGCCTGTCCGCGCTGGAGCACATCCAACTGATGTCGTAAGGCGAGCAGCTCAAGTTGCAGCGCAGCCCTGCTTCGGAAACCAGTGACGATGGCGGTAAGCAGCAGATTGAGCAGAGTTTGCATGCGCCGAGGCTAGGCGCATGCAGCCCGAATCACCACGTATTCCGCGACGGATGGAATTTTGGTAGGCACACGGTGCGTGGAGGCCGCCGTGGCCCGGAAGATGGCACCGTGAGCGAGCACCGGTATCAGGGCCAACCCGGCGTCGGCCCCAAGGTAACGGGCACCGCGCCCTGGTGGCGGCGGACGACTTCAGCGCCAGGTACGACCTGGACCGCGTCAACGGCGTCTTCTGCCGGCCCGCCCATAAGCTCTGCGGGCAAAGCTACGTGGGGCGTATCCTGGTCCTCGACACGGCGAAAGGCGGGGTCACCACGGCGTGGATGCTGCACGAAATGCAGTCCCGCCACATGGCGCCGCTGGCCTTGTTGCTGAACGCCGCCAATCCGATCATGGCCCAGGGGGCGGCGTTCGCTGGACTGTCGCTCATGAACCGCTTCGACGTGGACATCACCCGGGTGATTAAGACCGGCGACCGGGTTACCGTGGACCCGGCCCGGGGCCTGGTGGTGGTTCGCCGCTGACGGCCGCGGCCGTGTATGAGAGCCCCGACCGTTGCGGGGTCGCGGCCTGCTTCAAGACCTCCAGGGTGCGGGCCGCGGTTTGTTGCCAGGAGAACTCCCGGGAGCGGACCAGGGCTTTTTCGCCGAGGTCGCGGCGCCAGCCCGCATCGTTCAGCAGGCCGTCCAGCACGCCGGCCATATCCTTTATATCCGCGGGATCGAAATAGGCGGCGGCGTCGCCCAGGACCTCCGGCATGGCCGCGGTGTTCGAGCTGGCGATGGGCGCCCCGCAGGCCATGGCCTCGACCAGGGGATTGCCGAACGTCTCGACGCTGGAGGGAAAGACGAAGACGGCGCAGCGGCGGTACAGATCCACAAGGTCCTCCGGCGGGACGTACCCCAGGAACTCCACGCATCCCTCCAGCCCGTCGCGCCTGACGCGGCGCTTGAGGGACTTGAAGTAGTGGGCGTCGATGGGCCGGCCGGCGATCTTGAGGGTGATGTCCGGGTGGCTGGCGCGCAGCCTGGCCACCGCGTAGAGCAGGTTCTTCAGGTTTTTCTGCACGTAGATGTCCGACACCGAGAGCAGGAATTTCTCCCGCCGGGAGTCCCCCTCCGGCGGCGAGAAGATGGGGCCGACCCCATGGGGCACGACGATGATGCGCCCCCCCACAAGGCGCAGCAGGGCGCCGCCGGCCGAGCGCCGGGCGTAGTCCGAAACGGCGATGGCCCGCCGGCAGACGATCAGGGACAGGGCCGTGCCCAGGTACACCGCGGCCCAGTAGGCGAGCTTGACCGGACGCCGTTCGACGAAGGCGACGCTGAGCGCGTTGCGCAGCAGGATGACGGAATTGGGCGCCGCCAGCGGCGCATAGTTGGCCGGCGAGAAGGTGACGTGGGCGCCGATCCGGCGGGCCAGCCGGGGCACCTCGACCTGCTCGCGAAACTGGAGCCGCCAGAAACCCGATTTGAACGACAGGAAGTGGACGGTCACGCCGCCCAGGTCCTCGGGCAGCAGGGGCCGCTGGTCCTCGTGCACGCACAGGTGCACCTTGACTTCCGGATCGCCGGCCAGCAGCGGCAGCACGTTGCGCAAATAGGTCACCCCGCCGCCCGTCTTGGCGTGCAGCCCGTTGACCAGGACCCTGACCGGCCGGGGCGGAACCGGCTCGGCAACGGGCGCCCGCGCGATCCGTTCGGGCAGGATCCGTGCGGGATCGAAGAAGGCGCCGCCCCTCCGGTAAAGGACGATGCGGCCGGGCTCGACGCCCGCGGCGATCAGTTCGGCGCGCGCGCCATCGGAGACGGCGACGATGCGGTGCGCGTGACGCAGGCACACGGCCTGCGCCCGCGCGCCCAGGCGTCTGAATGACGGTCCCGGGTCCGCGGCGCGGGAGCCGGCGGCTTCCCTGTATTCCACGACCAGCGGTAGCCGCCTGAGGCGGGACAGGACCACGCCGGCGACGGTCCCCGGAGCCAGGCGCTGGTAGATGAAGGCGTACCGGGCCGGCCGCAGCCGGCGGACGGCGGCGATCAATTTCGCGGTATGCCGATAGGAATTCAGCGCCCAGGGGAACACGTAGCCGTACAGCGGCTCCATCAGACGGATGCCGAGCCCCTTGCCGCGCGGCAGCCCCTCAGGCATCTCCGCCGTGGCGAAGTCCACGGCGCGGCCCCGTTGCAGGAGCGCGCCTACCACGTCGCGCCTGTGCGCCGCCTCCGCCGCCCCTTGCGCGCCGGGCCAGGGGTCGGTCTCCAGGTAAAGGACGCGCCCGGAATCGGTGTCGTGCACGGCGATCCGCGGCGCCCGGAGAAGGGCGCCGAGCCGGAACCACTCGCCGACGAGCGCCACGCAGCCGCCAAGGACGCCGCCGCCAAGGCGCAGGGCGTCGTACACGCAATCCAGCGGCCCGAATTCCCAGACCAGGAAATCGGGGTTGACGACGAAACGTTTCCCGCCCCGGGCAAGCAGGCAAAGACACTTCAACAACGGCAGATGGCCCCGGGCCGTCTCGTCGACGACGGGCACGTAGAGGGTGTCCGCCGCCAGCCCCCGGAAAAGCCTGAGGGCGGCGACGGCCCCGCCGACGTCGGAGACGACGACCTGTTCGAACGCACACCCGAGGCGCTTGCGCAACCTGTCGGCATAGCGCGCGCTCAACGGGTCGTAGGTGACGACGCAATTCCGCGCATCCATGGAACCGGTTATTTCGGATTTCCCCCCGGTGGTCTGCCGGCAAAGGGAAACCATCTGCCGGACCCCGTCAACAGGCCATTCGGGCGGGAAGTTCCCGTCAGGCGCCTTCCACGCCTTCGTCCCAGGTGCGGCGCCATTCCCCGTCCAGGGTCCGGGCGAACACGCCGTTTGCGTATTCCGCTTCGGCCATGGCGCGGGCGTTGGCCGCAAGGGTGTCCCGCAACGGGCGGTCGGTGACCACCTGGGTGATCCTTGCCGCGATCTGGGCGGCGTCGAAGCCGGTGAGGAAGCCGGTCACGCCGTCCGTGACATAGCCTTCCGGTCCCCCGCAGCGGGTGGAGATGATGGGCACGCCCGAGGCCGCCGCCTGCACGCCGGCGATGTTCAGCCCCTCCTGGCGCGACGGAATGACGAACACATCCAGGCCCTGATAAAAGGCCGGCAGGTCGGCCTCGTCCACGTGGCCGGGGAACGCCACCCGGTCCGCGAGGCCGATGCGGGCCGCGTAGGCGACCAGGTCCGGCGGTCTCTCCCCGGCCAGCACGGCGGTGATGTCGTGCCCCTGGCGGCGGGCCAGCGCCACCGCGTCCAGAAGAAGGGCCGCGTTCTTCCGCGGGTCCGACAGACGGCCGATGAAACCGACGACGCCGGGCGCGGGCGGTGTTTCAGGCGGGCGGAACCGCGCACCGTCGACCGGCACCGGCAGGCGGACGATGGGCCGCGAGGCTTCCCCGCACACCGCCCGCATGCGCTCCACGGTGTAGGCGCTCACCCCCATGACCCGCCCGCGGCCGGCCAGGATCCTGCGCTCCAGGGCGGCCAGGAACGGGGCCACGCACACCCGGTCGTAGGCGCGGCGCCCGGGCGCCATCGCGCGGCGCCGGTCGATGCGGTCGCCGAGCATGTCGCTGGCGCACCAGATGAGATGGGGAACGCCCGCCGCGACCAGGGGGGCCGCCACCAGCGCCGTGCCGCCCACGGCAAGGTGCCGGTCGTGCGCACCCACCAGGCGGCGCCACCGCGGCGAGTCCAGGTAATAGGGGGTCTCAAGCTCGGGCAGCCAGCACCCGACGGAGACGAAGGCGGTGCCGTCCCAAGCCGTGTAGCGCCGCGTGCCCGGCCGTTCGCCTCTCAACAGGCGGGGCAGCGAACCGGTCAATTCCCTCTCGGCGCGGAGGGTGGCGTAATGGGCGACGGTGACGGCGTGACCCAAGGCGCCCAGGTGGTCGGCCATGATGCGCGCCAGGGTCGCCGCCCCGCCGAGGATGGTCGGCGGCGCGGTGATGATGAGTGTCTTCCGGCCCGCCATTTCGGTTCAGGGCGCAGACCGCGCCGGCGCGGCGGCGTTTTCCCGCTTCAGGATGCGGCCATAGGCGGCGATGGCCCGGTCCCGGTAGTGGCGCCACGTGAACGCGTCTTCCACCCGGGCCCGCGCCGCCGCCCCCATGCGCCGCCGCATGCCGGCGTCGGCGACCAGCGCCGACAAGGCGTCGTGCAGGGCCCGCGAGTCCCCGGGCGGGACCAGGAACCCTTCGCGCTCCGGCCGCACCAGCTCGATGCCGCCGGTCACGTCCGTCGCCACCACGGGCAGCCCCGCCGCCATCGCCTCCAGGAGCACCAGGCCGAACCCGTCCTCGATGGACGGCAGGCAGAATATGTCCGCCCGGGCGTAGGCCCGGGCCAGCCCGTCGCCGGCCAGGGGGCCGGCCATGGCGACACCGTCCGTGGGCTCGCCGGCCAGCACCGTCTCCATCCCCTGCTCCACCGGACCGACGAGCTCGAGCGCCGCGTGCCTGCCGAGGGAGGCGAACGCCCGGAGCAGCCAGGGGATGCCCTTGCGCAACCCCACCCGGCCGACGAACAGGATGCGCGGCGCGCGCCGGCCATCGGACGGCGGCCGCGGGGCGGGGAAGCGGGCAGGGTCGATGCCGTAGGGATTGACGTGGACCTTGCCGCGGGGGACTCCGTGGGCGAGGAACGTATCGGCGGCGAAGCGGGTGGGGACGGCCACGGCGTCGGCGCCTTCGTATTCCTCAAGCTCCCGCTCGATGATCGCCCGCGGCACCGGCACCGCCGCCAGGCCGAAACGCCCGTACTCGGCTTCCAGGACCTGGGCCTGATGCAGGATGTGGGTCGAGCCGCGCTCGATGACGACGCGCATGCCCCGGGCATGGGCCACCGGGATCGCCTCCCGCGTCGCCCCACTCCACCCGGCCAGCAGGTCGGCGTCACCGGGAAGGGTGCGCGCGGCAAACCGGCCGAAGGCTTCCGCCACGCCCGGATCGGGCGCCGGCACGAAGGGAACCCGCCCGTGCAGGCGGCGCCAGGCCTCCAGCCACGGCGCGGTCCTCAGCCGGATGGGGCGGGGCAGGAAGCGCCGCGCCGCAAACACCGGATAGGTCGTCGCCACCTGGGACAGACAGCCGCGTTCGTGCAGGCCGCGCGCCAGATCGAAGCCGTGGAAGCGGCCGTGGACGGCGACGGCGACCTTCATGCCGGGTACCCGGCAATGGCCTTGTCCAGAACGTCCTCCAGGATGGCCGCCTGGGACTCCCACGAATAGCGAAGCAGGCGTTCGCGGACGATCCCGACCGGCGCCGGGGGGTCCCGCCACACCCGGGCCAGCGCTTGACGGACATCTTCGGCGTCGCCGCACCCGTGCAGGGTTCCCCCCACATGGGCGACGATGGCGCGGGTCTCGTCGCCCGCCCCCGGCAGGCACAGGATGGGACGGTCGGCGCTGAGCAGTTCGAAGACCTTGTGGTGAAACAGCACCCGAGGGCAGCGGATGAAGATGTTCAGGCGCGCCCGGCGCAAGGCCTCGTGGAGCTCGGGCAACGGGCGGAAGCCTTTGGTGTCGACCCGGCACAGCCCGTTCAGGCGCCGGGCCAGGGTCGCCACGCGCTCCCCGTCCGAGCCGAAGTAGGCGAGGGTAACCCGGTGGCGCTGGTCCTGGGCGACGTCGTTCTCCAGCCACGCGGCCAGGCCGGCGCCGAGGGTGTCCAGGTGTTCGGCGTCGTAGAGGCTGCCGGTCAGGGTCAACGGAAAGGATTCGTCGTCTGCGGCATCCGCGGCCGGGGTTGCCAGGTCCGCCGGCACGCCGCTGTAGACGACGGCGGGTTGGGCGGCGAACCATTGCTCCGCCTGCCCGGCGTGGGCCCTGGACAGGACCGTCAGCGCCGCCGCGTCGCCGTAGCGGCGGGCCACGACACGGCGCAGCCCCGACGGTATGAACGCGTCCCAACTGTCCTTGAGATCCATCACCCACGGGCAGCCGGCGCGGCGCGCGATGGTGCGCGCGATGGTCCACGCGCCGGTGTTGCCGAAGGTCCCCCAGGTGACATGGGGCCGGAAGACGTCGGCGAGGAGCTGCCAGTAGGGCCGGCTGCCCGCCACCCAGTCGCCGAAGACGCCGCCCCGCAGCACATAGAAGGCGGCGATGACCGCCTTGCGGGGCACGGCGGGGAACCGCCCCCGCCGGACCCCTTCCAGCAGGGGCGCCCGGCGGGGCGGGCATCCAAGACGGTAGGGAACGGTCCAGTCGTGGCCTTCCAGGTCCCTCGAGACCCGCTCGGGATCGGGCGCCGGTCCGTCGCGGGCCAGGCTTTCGCTGAGCAGCACGACCCGATGCCCGCGGCCCGCCATGGCCCCGGCAAAGCAGCGCATCCGCATGGCGCACACGTGGGGCATGTCGGGATGGCAGTGGCCGACCATGACGATCCGCAAACCGCTCATCTCAGCAGCCTGGCCATGGTCCGCACATAGGGGCCCAGGCCGCGCAGGTGCCGCGCCAGCGCCCGCAGGCAGGCGCGCCGCGCATACATCCGCGACGTGCGGCGCAGGGCGGGGGCGGCGCGGATGGCGTAGCGGTCGCCGAGGAACGCGGCCACCGCCGGACGCTCGAGAATCATCTGGGCGTGGTCGAAGAAGCCGTAGCCCATGGCGATGAAGGCCGCCTTCAGGAGCCTGCGCACGGCCGCGTCGTCGTCGTCCGCGATGGACTCGGGGTCGACGAAATAGACGGCGTCCCCGTGAATGATCTGGCCGCGGGAATAGCCCTCGTCGCCGCGGTCCACGTGCGGATGAATCACGTATCCCCGGCGCCGCCAGTGGGCGAAACCGGAATAGTCCATGAGGATAAATCCGTGGCCGCGCAGGAAGCGGTCGATGTCGGCGGCAAGCGGTTGCCCGGTACGGAGCGGGATGAACGAGACCTCGGTCTTGATCGCCACCAGGTTGGCGAGCGCGGCCGGCGCCGCCTGCAGGATCTCGAGCTCCGCGCCCTCCGCGTCGAGCTTGAGGAAATCGGGCGGGCCGGCGGCGGCCTCGTCCAGGGTCCGGGTGTCCACGTCGATGGTGCGCTCGACGGTGAAAAACTGGGGTTTATTGAAACGTTCGCCAATCGCGGAGTCGTGGCGCAGAAGGCTCGCCGCCGCGGGGTCCGTCGTCACATGGAGCGGCCGCCTGCCGCCGGTCCCGCTGACCGCATAGGGCAGGTGCCGCAGGGACCGCCACGGGTCGGCGCCGGCCCCTCCGTCCACGAGTCGCTTGAATTCCTCGGGATGGGGCTCGAAGGTGACGGCGTCGACGGCGAAGGCGAGGGGCAGGAGATCCAGGTCCACGCCGCCCCGCGCGCCGACGTCATAGACGGTCACCGGCACGTCCGCCATGACCCGGGCAAAGGGGCTGCGCTCAAACAGGTTCGTGGCTGCCATCATGCCACCAAACGTCGCCTTGGGCCGCCGGGACGGGAAGATCGGGAGGCGGCAGTGTATAACCGATACTGGATGCAAACGCGGAACGGCGATATTTAAGGGAAATACCGCTTTGCGGACAACCGCCTTGTCGCGCTGAGGCCACTAAGATGTGCGGAATTGCCGGAATCATAGGCTTGGCGCGGGTGAATCCGCGAGCCGTCGAGGCCATGACCGAGCGCCTCGTCCACCGCGGGCCGGACAGCGACGGGCTGTGGACGGGCCTGGACGGCCGCGTCGTCCTTGGCCACCGCCGCCTGGCCATCCTCGATCCGTCTCCGCGGGGCCGCCAGCCCATGTGCGATCCCGAGGGCCGGGCGGTCCTCAACTTCAACGGCGAAATCTATAACTACGTGGAGCTTGCCGCGCGGCTGCGCGCCGAGGGCGCCCAGTTCGAATCGGGCACGGACACCGAGGTCCTTTTGCAGGGCTACCTCCACTGGGGCGACGACGTGCTCAAGGAACTCAACGGCATGTTCGCCTTCGCCCTGTTCGACGCCGCCAGGGGCCGGATGCTGTTCGCCCGCGACCGCTTCGCCGAGAAGCCCCTGCTCTTCGCCACGGGCCGCGAATTCTTCGCCTTCGCGTCGGAGTACAAGGCGCTCCAGGCCCTGGCCGAGGTTTCCGACGAAATCGACGACGTTCGCATGATGCGCTTCCTCCACCAGCCGCGGCGCGGCCTGGACGACGAGCGGGAAACGGTGTTCTCCGACGTGCGCCAGCTCCTGGGCGGCGAGAAGCTGGTGCTCGACACCGAGACGCTCGAGTTCCAGATCACCCCGTACTGGACGCCGGCCCCCGATGCGGACCTCGCCCGTCTCGGCGAAGAGGAGGCGGTGGAGCGCTTCCGCGAGCTTCTGGTCGATTCCGTGCGCCTGCGCCTGCGCAGCGACGTCGAGGTGGGCTCGTGCCTCTCCGGCGGCCTCGATTCGAGCGCCCTGGTGTGCATCGCCCGCGACCTGATCGGCGACGACCGGCCCTATCACGTGTTCTGCGGCCGCTTCCCGGGGACCGCCGCCGACGAGTGGCGGTTCGCCGAACAGGTGGTGGACAAGACCCACGTGGTCGCCCACATCGTCGAGCCCCGGCCCGGCGACCTGCTCGGGCAGATCGAGACCTTCGTCTGGATGAACGAGCTGCCGGTCGGCAGCACCAGCCAGTACGCCCAGTGGTGCGTCTTCGAGCGGGCCAAGGAGGAAAACGTGACCGTGCTCCTCGACGGCCAGGGCGGGGACGAGCTCCTCGGCGGCTACGAACAGTACTTTCCCGACTACCTGGCCGCGTTGCGCCAATCCGGCCAGCACCGCCGGGCGTGGAGGGAACGCAAGGCGATCCGGGCGCGCTACCCCCTGGCCCTTCCCGGCCTGGCGCAGACGGCGAAGCGCGCCATGCCGGAGCGCGCGCGCGCCGCCGCGGCGCGCCTGCTCGGGCTGGGGAGCGACTTCGCCTTCGGCCTGATGGACGGGGCATCGGTGACCGAAAATACGCCCCCGGCGCGCACCCCCGACCCGTCGTACCATGGCCTGGCCAGGGCGCTGTGCGAGGATTCGTTCGTCGCCCATCTGCCCACCCTGCTGCGCTACGGCGACCGCAACTCCATGGCCCATTCGCGCGAAGTCAGGCTGCCCTTCTGCGACCACCGGCTGGCCGAGCTGGTGCTGTCGCTGCCGCCCCAGTACCTTATGGGCGAGGCGCAGACGAAGCGTCTCCTGCGCCGGGCCATGCGCGGCATCGTTCCCGACGGCATCCTTTCGCGGTGGGGCAAACAGGGCTTCCTGCCGCCCCAGGACGCGTGGTTCCGCGAAGCCCTCCTGGCCCCGGTGAAGGACCTGTTCCACGACCCCGTGTTCTCCAACCGGGGCTGGTGGAACGTGAAATGGTGGCGCAACGCGGTGCGGCGCTTCGAGAACGGGGAGTCGCACCTGGCCTGGGTCCTGTGGCGGCCCTTCATCGCCGAAGCCTGGTGGGAGCACTTCGTCAAACCGATCCGCACCCTGCCCCGGGAACCCGTGCTCGCCCCCCGGTGGCTGCATCTGGCGCCGGTCAGGAGTGCGCGGTGATGCGCACCAGCATCCCCTGCTCGACGAAAAAGTTGGTCGGCGAGAAATCGACGAAATAGCGGACCGGCCCGCCGCACCGCCGGGCGGCCTCGACGAGCAGGGCCTCGGCGCGCCGGGAATCTCCGTCGGCGAGGGTCATGTCCTTGTCCGAGTTGTCGAGATAGATCCATCCGCCCGGACGCAGCTTGGGCAACACGCTGGCCACGCACCCGGCGCGGTCGGTGCCGTCGACGAGGGCGAAGTCGAAATGGGCGTCCGGGTACCCGGTGAGGGCGGCGTAGGTTTCCGCATCGCGCATCTCGAGCCGCACATTGGCAAGACCGCGCGCAGCAAGCAGCGCCTGGACCTCGCCGAACCAACGGGGGTCGTCCTCGATACTGAGCAAAAAGCCGCAGCGCCGGGCCAGCCACGGCGTCGACATGCCGGAGCCGAACTCCACGACGCGGCTTTTTTCGTCGAGCAGGG
>JADFHR010000053.1 GCA_022567015.1 Pseudomonadota bacterium | reverse complement strand
GAAGAGGCCCTGGACGCGCTCGAGGACGACCACGCCTTCCTGCTCAAAGGCGACGTCTTCACCAAGGACGTCATCGAGACGTGGTTGTCGTACAAGCGGGAGAACGAGGTGGATGCGCTGCGGCTGAGACCGCACCCGTACGAATTCTTCCTCTACTACGACGTCTAATACCAAGGGCGCTGGGCGGGCCGCTCACGGCCCGGTCTTAGTCGGCCCGGCCGCCTACCGGGGAAGCGCCACCGCCTGCTCCCGGCCCCCGTAGCCGTGCACCTTGTCGTGGGCACGCACCGTCACCCGGTCGACCCCGGCCGGGATGCGCAATCCCGAAAGACCGCGGGTGAACGGCTGCTCGCCTTCGTGGGGATGGATCAGGACCCGCGTCCCCAGCACGGTGCCGTCGGGCGCCACGACGTCCCACTTGTCCGCGTAGTGTTCCCAGCCGGTGTCGGCATGGCGCACCGTGACGTCGAAATCATAGGTGCCCGCGGCGCTTTTCGTCGCCTTGACATCGAGCACGTCGGCCTCCCCGGCGACGGCGCCGGCGGGCACGAGGGCCAGCACGAATAGAATGATCGACGGTCCACGCATCGGCGGTCCTCCCCTTGGCGTCCTCCCCCATGGCTCAACCCCGCCCCCGGCGCCGGGTCCCGTGGTCAAAGCCCTACCCTGGTGCTGGGGTAAAGATTGCCTGTTCGTTCCTGTTATGTCGGCCGGGTCTTCCTCCGGCCTCCGGGCCGTTGCCGGTGAGGATTTATCCGCCACGGGGCCGACGTCCGCCAACCGCCCCGTCCGCCGAAAAACCGACATGGGGCCGGGGACTTTCCGGGGCAACGCCGGCGGCGGCCGCCTTTCACGGGGGCGGCAGCCGGCGTTTCGTGCCGTCCGCGTCGAGGGCCACATAGGTGAATACGCCCTCGGTGACCTTGAACCGGTCCTCCGGCTGGCGGTCGCGGAGCACCCAGGCCTCGATCCGAATCGTGATCGACGTGCGGCCCACTTCCTGGATATCCGCGTAGCAGCATACCACATCCCCCACATGGACCGGACGGTGAAAGACCATGCCCTGCACCGCTACCGTGGCGACACGGCCCTTGGCCCGGGCTCCGGCGGTGATGCCGCCGGCCACGTCCATCTGGGACATCAGCCAGCCGCCGAAGATGTCGCCGCTGGGGTTGGTGTCCCGCGGCATGGCCAGGGTGCGGATGGCCATTTCGCCCCGCGGTCCAGGGGGCGCGTCCGCCGCCACGGCGTGCCCCGCGGGTGTGTCGGTCGTTTTCACCATGGCCACAACATCTTGTTATTTATTTCCCTGCCACTACTGTATCATGCCAGCTACGGGCTGGAAGGGTTTTTAGGATAGGCGCCGCGGCAAGGATATTCACGGATGGGCATTGTGCAACAAACGGTACGCAAGCGAGAAGACTATTCGGCCAAGGACATCGAGGTCCTCGAGGGCCTGGAGCCGGTGCGCCGGCGTCCCGCCATGTTCATCGGCGGCACCGATGAGAGGGGGCTCCACCATCTGGTGGCGGAGGTCCTGGACAACGCCATGGACGAGGCGGTGGCCGGCCACGCCACCCGCATCGATCTGCAGCTGGCCGCCGACAACACGGTCACGGTGAGCGACAACGGCCGCGGCATTCCCGTGGATCCCCACCCCAAGTTCAAGAACACGCCGGCCCTCGAGATCATCCTCACCACGCTGCATTCGGGCGGCAAGTTCGGGGGCGAGGTGTACAAGACGTCGGGCGGCCTGCACGGGGTAGGCCTTTCCGTGGTCAACGCCCTTTCCGAATCCCTGACCGTCCAGGTGGCCCGCGATCGCCGGCTGTGGACCCAGACCTACAGGCGCGGCCAACCGACGGCACCGTTGAAGGCCTCGGGCGCGGTGCAGAACCGTCGCGGCACCACCGTGACCTTCCGTCCCGACCCGGAGATCTTCGGCGCCCGCGCCCGGTTCCACCCCACCGTGCTCTACCGCATGGCGCGCTCCAAGGCGTACCTGTTCCGGGGCGTGGAGATCCGGTGGTCGTGCGATCCGGCCCTGCTCAACAAAAAGGAAGACGACACGCCGGCCCGCGAAACCCTGCATTTCCCCGGGGGCCTCGGCGACTTCCTGAACTCGAAGCTCAAGGACCGCCAGACCATCACCCCCGGCCCGTTTGCCGGCGAGGCCGAACTGAACGGCCTTGCGGGCAAGGTGGAATGGGTGGTGGCGTGGCCGGAGGACGAGGACGAATTCCTCAATTCGTACTGCAATACGGTGCCCACCCCCCTGGGCGGCACCCACGAGGCGGGCATGCGCGCGGCCCTGACCAAGGGACTGAAAGCCTACGCCGAACTCGTCAACAACAAGCAGGCGGCGAAAATGACCGGCGACGACGTGGTCGGCGGCGCCTGCATCATGCTCTCGGTGTTCATCCAGGACCCCCATTTCCAGGGCCAGACCAAGGAGAAGCTGAGCACGGCGGAAGCCGCCCGCCTGGTCGAGACCTGCATGCGCGATCACTTCGACCACTGGCTTTCGGGCGACCCGGAATCGGCGAAGGCCCTGCTCGAGTGTATCCTCGTGCGCGTCGACACCCGCCTGCGCCGCCGCCGGGACCGGGAACTGAAGCGCCAGTCGGCGACCCGGCGCCTGCGTCTGCCGGGCAAACTGACCGACTGCACCCGCAAGGGCGCCGAAGGCACCGAGGTGTTCCTGGTCGAAGGCGATTCCGCCGGCGGCTCGGCCAAGCAGGCGCGCAACCGCGAGACCCAGGCCGTGCTTCCCTTGCGCGGCAAGATCCTCAACGTGGCCAGCGCCTCGGAAGACAAGCGCCGGGCCAACCAGGAACTGCGCGACATCGTCGAGGCGCTCGGCTGCGGCACCGGTGATGCCTACGACGACGGCGCGTTGCGCTACGAAAAGATCATCATCATGACCGACGCCGACGTGGACGGCGCGCACATCGCCTCCCTTTTGATGACGTTCTTCTTTAAGGAAATTCCACAACTAATAGAAAACGAACACCTTTTCATCGCCATGCCGCCCCTTTACCGCATCACCCAGGGGGCCAAGACGCTGTATGCCCGCGACGACGCCCACAAGGACGAACTGCTCAAAAAGGCGTTCACCGGCAAGGCCAATATCGAGATCAGCCGCTTCAAGGGGTTGGGCGAGATGCCCTCGGCCCAGCTCAAGGAAACCACCATGGATCCGGCGAAGCGCGTGTTGCTGCGCGTCGTCGTGCCCCATGGCCACCGGGCCAGCGAAATCGCCGCCGCCCGGGACACCGAGAAGCTGGTCGACGCCCTCATGGGCCGCAGGCCCGAACTCAGGCTCGCCTACATCCAGGAACACGCGCGCTTCGTCGACGACATCGACGTCTGAACACCCGGCGCGGCGAACCCTTTCCCCCACCCAGCGGATGGAAAAAGAATGCCGGGCCCAAAGGCCCGGCAAGTTTAACAGGGAGGTATGGAACCGCCCGCATGGGGGGGGGGAGGAGTGACGGGCGGAACCAGGGGCAATCGTGCCACAGGAAGAAGCGCGAATATATTGAACGGGCGTATAGATCGGAGCCTGCATGCGTATAGGGTCCGACACCCGGCTGGAGAGGAAAAGGGCGCGCTAAAAGGCCCCTAGGGGAACAGCGGTTCCTGCTCCAGTCCGTCGGTTTCGGCAAAGCCGTACATCAGGTTCATGTTCTGCACCGCCTGGCCCGACGCCCCCTTCACCAGGTTGTCGAGGACCGAGACGATGATGGCCCGCCCCGCCAGGCGGTCGGCGAACACTCCGATCAGGCAGTGGTTGGAGCCGCGCACGTGGCGGGTGGCCGGCTGGGCGCCCTCGGGCACGACGCGGACGAAGGGCTCGCCCCGGTAGCGGTCGGCCAGCATGGCGCGCAGGCCGTCCGCGGTGGCGCCCGCCGCCAGCTTGACATAGATGGTGGCGAGGATACCCCGGTTCATGGGCACCAGATGGGGCGTGAAACTGACCGCGACCGGCCGCCCCGCCGCCCGGGCGAGGCCTTGCTCGATCTCCGGCGTGTGCCGGTGGGAGCCCACCCCGTAGGCGTGGATGCCCTCGCCCACCTCGGCGAACAGGGTGCCCTCCGTGAGCCCGCGGCCGGCGCCGCTGACCCCCGACTTGGCGTCGATGATGATGTCCTCGGGGACGATCCCGCCGGCCTCGATCAGGGGCACCAGCGGCAGCAGGGCGGCGGTGGGATAGCAGCCCGGACAGGCCACCAGGCGCGCCCCGGCGATGGCGTCGCGGGCCAGTTCGCTGAGGCCGTAGACCGCATCCTTCTGCAACGCCGGCGCCCGGTGGGCGTGGCCGTACCAGCGGGCGTAGGTGTCTTCGTCGGCGAGCCGGAAATCAGCCGAAAGGTCGATCACCTTGAGACGGGACGGGAGCGCCGCGACGACGTCTTGCGTGGTCCCGTGGGGCAGGCCGCAAAACACCACGTCGACGGCGTCCCAGTCCACCCGGTCGAGGGCCACCAGATCGGGCAGGGCGGCGCCCGCCAGGTGGGGAAAGACCGTAGCGAAGGGTTCCCCGGCCTTGCGGTCGGCGGTGAGGACGCCGATCTCGGCCCCCGGATGGCGCACCAGGAGCCGCACCAGTTCGGCGCCCGTGTATCCGCTGGCGCCGACGATGGCGACCCTGACCGTGTTCGTCCCGGCCGGTTTCGCGTTGCCCGTCATGGTTCCATCACCCCGATGCCGAAAGAGCGTCCCGCAGGGGACGCCCTTTGACAAGGCAAAATCCCATCCCCGCGATTCCTAGCCCCCGCGCAAGCGGAGGCCGCGTACCCCTGTGTTTGCTCGCCGTCGTAACCGCATCGGACCGTGCCCGCAAATCCGTGAAATGCACTTCGCCCCGGAAACAAGGTCGCTTGATAGACTCTGGGCGCGCAAAGAGCAAGACCCGGCCTGACCGGCGGCGTGCCGGAGTGTTGTCAAACCGGCGCGATGAGCGCCCCGGGATTGTCCCGATACGGGGGATCGGACGGTGGAACAAGCTTTTAGGCTTCCCACGGGCGAATCGACAAGTTAACATGCGCTCCGTTTACAGAGTTTTCTGTTACACAGGTTTTCGTTTACAAATTTTTCTGGTATAATGTCGACCAAGTGGATTATGCAGAGGCTTTCTATATAGGACAGGCACCTGACCGAAATCACGCTAACGGCAATCACACCTAAGGGGAGGAATGTGAATGAGTACCGGTTCCGTGGAGGTCATCTACCGTGGCATCTTTCAAAAGACACTGGCCAAGAACATCTGCCGCGGGATCGTCTTAGCTGCCAGGAGAGAAGGGAAGATCGGCATCGCCTTCGGGCGCTACGGGGACTCGCCGGAACGCAACGGCATCCCCGCCAAGCAGTTCGCCGTGGTCTCCGATAACAGTGAGGAGTTGGAGGAGCACCTGGCCAAGTACGAGCCCGACAACAACGACGTGACCATCGTCGTTGACGACGCCCTGTGCAAGGGTGTCGAGTCCTGGGCCTGGTATGGCCTGCAGCCGATCAACAAGCTGCTCGCGGACGGCGGCACCCTTGTGGTCACCTCGACCCAGTCGGCCAACAAGCTGATCAAGACAGTCCACTGCAAGGGGGCTCCCTACAATCTCGCCATCGTCAAGTCGCCGGCCAGTTTCTCCGGCCTGTGGGTGTACAAGGACGACCACACCGATGTGCGCCTCCTCGGCGCCCTGACCAAGGTCGCCCCGCAGATCGTGAGCCTGGAGTCCATGCTCGAGGCGATCAAAGAGCAGTGGAAGGATGACCTGAAGGTGGCGTCGGCGAAGAAGGCCTACAACGCGGTCGAGTCGACGCCCGTTGGCGCCGATCAGGGCAACGACGAGGTGCCCTTCTCGTTCGACCTGCCGGGCTGGACGAAGATGGAAGAAGGCCTGGTGATTCGCGGCATGGACGCGAAGCCACAAGACGTTCCCGGCCGGGACGGCGGCTACGTCCCGACCCGCAACGAGACCTTCAAGAAGTTCTCGACGCGCACCATGCGGCCGGTGATCAACTTCGACACCTGCACCAAGTGCACGCTTTGTTGGCTGAATTGTCCGGACACCTGCTTCGACATCACCCCCGACGGCTTCTACGACGCCAACATGGAAGCGTGCTGCGGCTGTGGCGTGTGCGAGGCCGTGTGCCCGGTGAACGAGTGCGTCACCATGGTCAACGAGGAAGCCTTCGAGAATCACGACAGCCAGTGGGAGATGTGGGGCAAGGACAAGGAAGGCTACTTGGCCTGGCTGTCCGAAAAAATTACCCACCTGCCCGCCCGCTCGCACGGCTTTCACCACGTGGGCCAATATGCCGAGGAGATAGCCGATGACCCCGCCTGACCTAGCGGTTGCGGAGAAGATCGACGGCCCGAGCGGTGAGACAGAGGAGCTGATCAGCGGCAGTGAAGCGATCGCCCACGCCTGCCGGCTGGCCGACGTCGACGTGATCACGGCCTACCCGATCCGCCCCTACGACACCGTCATGCAGTACGTATCGCAGATGATCTCCAACGGAGACTTCGACTGCGAATTCATCGTCGCCGAGAGCGAGCACTCGCAGTTCGAGATCGTCAAGCACGCATCAGTGGTGGGGGCCCGCGTGTTCTGCGGGTCCAGCGGCGTCGGTTGGTTCTACGCCTTCGAGGCGCTGGCGGTCACCGCCGGGCTGCGTGTGCCGATGGTGGCCATGGTCGGCAACAGGGCGCTCGACGATCCCGGTGCCTTCGGGGTCGAGCACAACGATGCGCTGGCGGTGCGGGACCTCGGCTGGATGCTCAACTGGGTGTCGACGGCGCAGGAGGCGCTGGACACGGCGCTGATCGCCTACCGGGTGGCCGAAGATCCTCGCGTCTCCCTGCCCTGCGCGATCAGCTGCGACGGCGCTTTCCTCACCCACAGCCAGACGCTGGTCAAGGTTCCTGCCCAGGAGACGGTCGACAGCTTCCTGCCGCCCTATGACCGGGCGGAAAAGCAGTTGCATCCGGACAACCCGATCACCATCGCCCCGCAGGTGAACGAGGATTGGCTGATGGAGATGCGCCGGCAGAACGACATGGCGATGCGCCGTGCCCGTGGGGTCATCATCGAGGCCTACGAAGATTTCAACGCCAAGTTCGGGCGCAGCGGCGAGCCCTTCATCGAGCGCTACATGATGGACGACGCCGAGATCGCCCTGGTCGGAATGGGAACCCTGGCGATGCCGGTGAGAGTCGCCGTCCGCAAGATGAGGGAGCAGGGCAAAAAGGTCGGCTTCGTCAGGGTCCGGTGGTTCCGCCCGTTCCCCACCATCGAGCTGCAGGACGTGCTTGGCAGGGTGCACGCCGTGGGCGTGATCGATCGCGACTACAGTTTCGGCTCGGCCTTCCACAGCGGCGTATTGGCCACCGAGGTGCGCTCGGCGCTGTACCCGATGGAGAACCCGCCCAAGATCATTTCGTTCATCGCCGGCCTGGGCGGACGGGAGGTGAACGCCGACAACGTCATCGAAATGGCCGACATGGCGTTCGACGCCGCGGGCGGCGGCGACATCAACGATCAGGATACCCACTGGATCGGAGTGCGGGAGTAGCAATCATGCCAGATACAGACGTAGACACCTTTGCAGACTTCATTGCAACCCAGGTTCTCGACCCGTGGAAGGGCCCCAAGAAGGTCCCGGCGGAGGAGTATTACACCTCCGGTCACCGCACCTGTCAGGGGTGCGAGTCGGCCCAACTCATGAAGCTCATGGCCAAGGCGGGCGGCCCGCGCTCGATCGTCCTCGGCGCCACCGGCTGCATGTACGTGGCCAACACCACGTACTACTCCACCCCGTGGGCGATCCCCTGGATGCACACACAGCTTGGGTCTGCGGGCTCGGCCGCCACCGGCACCGCCGCCGGCCTGAAGGCGATGATGCGCAAGGGCAAGATGAAGAAGGAGCCGATCAACATCATCGCCGTGTGCGGCGATGGCGGAGGCGCCGACATGGGGCTCTCGGCCATTTCGGCGGCGCTCCAGCACACCCAGTACAACCTGCTGATCCTGCTCTACGACAACGAATCGTACGCCAACACCGACATCCAGGTGTCGGGGTCGTCTCCATGGGGTGCGAACTCCACCTTCAGCCCCCCGGGCAAGGTGAAGCGCATCATGAACCGGCGCTGGAAAAAGAACACCGCGGCGATGTTGGCGTCCGGCCATCCCGAGTGCAGGTACGTCGCCACCGTCTGCACCGCGTACCCCGTCGACGCCATGAACTCGGTTCGCAAGGCGTTGTCCATCGGCGGTCCGACGTTCGTCCACTCCCTCGATCCCTGCCCCAAGGGCTGGGACTACGATCCGATGTACTCCCACGAGCTCGGCGAGCTTGCGGTGGAGACCGGCATCTGGCCCCTTTACGAGGTCGAAGAGGGCAAGCTCAAGATGTGCGGCAAGTCCAAGCGGATCGTCAGCGGACAGTTCAAGCGCAAGCCGGTTCGCGAGTACCTCAGGAGGCAGGGCCGCTTCGCCCACTTTACCGATGAGGACATCGAGTACTTCCAGTCGAAGATCGACGATATGTGGGAGAAGTGGCTTATCCCGGGGGTGATTCCGTTCGCCGCGCCGTAACCGGCGCGGCCCGGATCAGCGCTTGGAGAACTGGAAGCTGCGCCGGGCCTTGCGCTTGCCGTATTTCTTGCGCTCGACGACGCGGGAGTCGCGGGTGAGGAACCCCCCCTTCTTGAGGACCGGACGCAGGGCCGGCTCGAAGATGGACAGCGCCTTGGAGATGCCGTGGCGCACGGCGCCGGCCTGACCCGACAGGCCGCCGCCCTTGACCGTACACACGACGTCGTACTGGCCCTCGCGGCCGGCGGCCTGGAAAGGCTGGTTGATCAGCATGCGCAACACCAAGCGGGCGAAGTAGGTCTCCATATCGCGCCCGTTTACGCCGATCTTGCCCGGGCCGGGCTTGATCCACACGCGGGCGACGGCGTTCTTGCGCTTTCCCGTGGCATAGGAACGGCCCTGGGCATCGATCTTGGGCTCGGGCAAGGGCGCCTCTTCGACCGGCGCGATGGTTTCGGCCACCTCTTTCAGGTCCTTGAGATCCTTGAGGCCCTTGGTGTCCTTGGCGTCCTTGGCGTCCTTGGCGTCCTTGGCGTCCTTGGCGTCCTTGGCGTCCTTGGCGTCCTTGGCGTCCTTGGCGTCCTTGGCGTCCTTGGCGTCCTTGGCGTCCTTCAGGTCCGCCAGTGTCTTGGTTTCCTCGGCCATGCCTTTTACCAACTACCTCTTGTTCTTCGGGTTCATCGCCGCCACGTCCAGGACTTCCGGTTTCTGGGCCTCGTGGGGATGCTCGCCCCCCTTGTAGACATGCAGCTTGCGCATCTGCGCCCGCCCCAGCGGGTTGCGGCTGATCATGCGCTCGACGGCCTTGATGAGCACCCTTTCCGGATGCTTGCCATCCAGGATGCGCTCCGCGGTGCGGCTTTTGATGCCGCCCGGATAGCCGGTGTGCCAGTAGTAGATCTTGTTGGCGCGCTTGCGCCCGGTGAGGCGCACCTTTTCCGCGTTGATGACGATGATGTTGTCGCCGCAATCGATGTGGGGGGTGAAGAGCGGCTTGTGCTTGCCGCGCAGACGCGAGGCGATGACCGCCGCCAGCCGTCCGAGCACGAGGCCGTCTGCGTCGATGACGCACCACGCCCGTTCAATGTCCGAAGGCTTCGCCGAATAGGTCTTCATCTTCCATCCGTGCAGTTAGGCCACAGCGCCCCGCGCACCCCGAGGCATCGGCCGGGAAATGCGCCGCGTCCGGTCTCGCGGAGGCGCGGAGTATGCCATCAATTTCCGGCAAGTCAACGCGAAATGCGCAAAGATTACGGCGGCTTACGTGTACGGTACAATAATACCGCGACGACGCCTACCCGCGCTCCGGCGGGATCGAATAGGTGCCCGTGGCGTGCGCCACCGGCGCGTCGTGGCTGTCGGAATGGAGCGTCACCTCGATCACCGCGAGCCGCTTGCCGAGCTTCAACAGGCGCCCTTCGGCCATCAGGTCGGCGCGGCCCGGGCGGTGCAGGAAATTGATGTTGAAGCTGGTGGTCACCGCAAGCTTGACGATGCCGATGGCGCCGAGGACCACGGCGTACATGGTGGCGTCGGCGAGCGCCATCATCGTCGGCCCGGACACCGTGCCGCCGGGGCGCAGCATGCTGTCGTCGAACGGCAGGCGCACCGTCGCCGTTCCGCGGCCGATGGCATCGGCGGTCATGCCGACCGCGACCGCCCACGGCATCTCCCTGGCCATCAGGGCGTTGAACTCATCGGTGCTGATTTTCGGCACGGCCCCTCCCCTGTTTTGCCGGCGCCCGGCGACGGACACGGCGCGGTAAAAACACTAGTTTCCGTTTACGTAAAGGTCAACCACTTGTACCCCGCCACGGGGCCGGGGCAAGGGCCGGTGCCGCGATGGGTCTTGCTTTTGACCCGCCAAACGCTGCAAATTCGCCGTCGACGCAAACCGCACCACCCGCCGGACACGGGGAGCCCCCATCCATGGCCGCCAATCCCGATACCCTGGCCAACGAACCGCTCCTGCTGCGCCGGGACAGGGACGGAATCGCCACCCTCACCCTCAACCGGCCGGACAAGTTCAATGCCCTGTCGGTGGCCCTGCTCACCGCCCTGCAGGACGAATTCGATGCCCTTGCCGGGGACCCGTCGGTGCATGTCATCGTCCTTGCCGGCAGCGGCAAGGCGTTCTGCGCCGGCCACGATCTCGGCGAAATGCGTGAGGATTCGAGCCCGGAGGCCATCGCCGCCCTGTTCGGGCAATGCAGCCGCATGATGGTCTCGATGACCCGCCTGCCCCAGCCGGTGATCGCCCGGGTCCACGGCATCGCCACCGCCGCCGGATGCCAGCTGGTGGCCCACTGCGACCTGGCGGTGGCCAGCGAGGAGGCGCGGTTCGCCACCTCGGGCATCAACGTCGGCCTGTTCTGCGCCACGCCCATGGTGGCGGTGACCCGCAACCTGCCGCGCAAACAGGCGATGGAGATGCTGATGACCGGCGCCTTCATCGACGCCCGGACGGCGCGCCGGTACGGTCTGGTCAACCGGGTCGTGCCCGCCGACGGGTTGGACGGCGCCGTCGCCGAACTGGCCGGCGAGATCGCCGCCAAGGCGCCGCGCTTCATCGCCGAAGGCAAACGGCTCTTCTACCGGCAGATCGAGGCCGGCATGGAGCGCGCCTACGACGAGGCCAACGACGTCATGACCGCCAACATGCAGACCGAGGACGCCCGCAACGGCATCGACGCCTTCCTCGCCAAGCGGCCCATGCCCAAATGGAAAGGCCGATGAGGGCCGGCGCCGCCGTCGAAACCATCCCCTACGAAGACGACCTGCTGCACGGCATCCTGCGCGACGTCCGCACCATCGCCATGGTCGGCGCCTCGCCGACGTGGAACCGGCCGTCCAGCTTCGCCATGAAGTACCTGCAGGGCAAGGGCTACCGGGTGATCCCGGTGAACGCGCGCCACGCCGGCGAGACCATCCTGGGCGAGAAGGTCTACGCCCGCCTCGGCGACATCGCCGGCCCGGTGGACATGGTGGACATCTTCCGCGCCTCCGAGGCCGCCGGTCCGGTCACCGACGAGGCCATAGACCTGGCGCCGGAAAAGGGCATCCGGGTGGTGTGGATGCAGCTCGGCGTGCGCAACGACGCGGCGGCGGCGCGCGCCGAGGCGGCGGGTCTTACCGTGATCATGAACCGCTGCGCCAAGATCGAATACGGCCGCCTGTTCGGCGAGTTGGGCTGGGGCGGCATCAATTCGGGCATCATTTCCGCGAAAAGGCTGAAACTGGAGCCATGAAGAACGACGACCGGCGCAAACCGCAGGCCACGGACGCGGCCACGGAATTCGGCTTCGCCACCCGCGCCATCCACGCCGGCGCCCGGCCCGACCCGGTGACCGGGGCGCGCAACACGCCCATCTACCAGACCACGTCGTACGTCTTCGACGACGTGGCCCACGCCGCCGACCTGTTCAACCTGCAACGGTTCGGCTTCATCTATTCGCGGCTGACCAATCCCACGGTATCGGTCCTGGAAGAGCGCATCGCCAACCTGGAAGGCGGCCGCGCGGCGGTGTGCGCGGCCTCGGGCCACGCCGCCCAGTTCATCACCTTCTTCACCCTGATGGAGCCCGGCGACGAGTTCATCTCGTCGACCAACCTGTACGGCGGGTCGATCACCCAGTTCGGCCGCAGCTTCAAGAAGCTGGGCTGGACCTGCCACTTCGTCGACGCCCGGGATCCGGAGAACTTCCGCAAAGCGCTGACGCCCCGCTGCAAGGCCATCTTCGTCGAATGCCTGGCCAACCCCGGCGGCATCATCGTCGACATCGAGCCGGTGGCCGCCATCGCCGGCGAGGCGGGCATCCCGCTCATCGTCGACAACACCATGGCGACGCCGTACCTGCTGCGCCCCTTCGAATGGGGCGCCGACATCGTGATCCATTCGACGACAAAGTTCCTCAGCGGCCACGGCACGTCCATGGGCGGCGCGGTGGTCGAATCGGGGCGCTTCGACTGGGCCCAGAACGACAAATTCCCGTCGCTCACCGAGCCCGAGCCGGCCTATCACGGGATCACGTTTTACGAGACCTTCGGCGATTTCGGCTTCTCGGTGAAGGTCCGCGCCGTGGCGCTGCGCGACTTCGGCCCGTGCATGTCGCCGGCCAACGCGTTCTACACCATCACCGGCATCGAGAGCCTGCACGTGCGCATGGACCGCCACGTGGCCAACGCCCAGGCGGTGGCGGAATACCTGGAGGCGCACCCGAGGGTGGCCTGGGTCTCCTACGCCGGGCTGAAATCCAGCCCGTACCATGACCTGGCCCGCAAATACCTGCCCAAGGGGGCGGGCTCGGTGTTCACCTTCGGCCTCGAGGGCGGGTTCGAGGCCGGCATCAAGCTGGTCGAATCGGTCACCCTGTTCTCCCACCTGGCCAACGTCGGCGACGTGCGCTCGCTCATCCTGCACCCGGCGTCCACCACCCACCGCCAGCTCACCGAGGAACAGCTAATCGCCGCCGGCGCCGGCCCCGACGTCATCCGGCTTTCCATCGGTTTGGAGAGCGTCGAGGATTTGATCGCGGATTTGGATAAGGGGCTGGCGGGGGTTTAGGGGGGTGGCCGTAAGGGGCGTTGCGGTTTAGATTTGGGCTTGGCTTGGCGATGTGCGGTAATAGCCAGTACGAGACATCCGCTCAGTCGGGCTCGCTCATGCATTCAGGACTTAACTTGCGATAACCACCAACTATCGGACACGACCACAGACGATGGTAGATACGGTTGATCGAGAGACCAGAAGCCGAATGATGTCTTCCGTTCGGGCCAAGAATACGAAGCTTGAACTGGGGGTACGTCGTCGGCTCTTTGCCATCGGATTCCGCTATCGTCTGCACGCGAAAGACCTCCCCGGAACGCCAGACATGGTTTTCCCGAAGTATCGGGCGGCGGCGTTCGTGCATGGGTGCTTCTGGCATTATCACGGATGCCACCTTTCCTCGATACCTGGGACCCGTCGATCCTGGTGGAAGAAGAAGCTTGAGGGCAATGCGAGACGGGACTCGGAGACCGTATCCGAGTTGCGGGATCTCGGCTGGCGGGTCTTGACAATTTGGGAGTGCGGGTTCCGGAAGCCGAAGACGAACCGGGAGGAGGCATTGGATGACATTGCCGAACGTGCGAGCAGTTTTCTGAACTCGGGACGGAAACTACTCGAGATTCCTCGGTTGTCTCGCGGCAGAAAGGGCAACAAGGCCGGAGAAAGCAGAACACATGGCAAGAAAACAAGATAAAGACAAACGGAAGAACAAATTCAAGCAGATACCGTTCCGCATGCACCCCAGGGTGTTCGCGGCCCTGGGTGCGGACCTCGTGACCAATGACGTAGTAGCGGTGATCGAGCTTGCCAAGAACTCATACGATGCGTTCGCGCAGAATGTCTGGTTGCGGTTCCGCGACAATTCGTCTCTGGGCACATTTCTGGAAATCGAAGATGACGGCGACGGCATGACCAGAGAAATCATCGAGGATGTCTGGTGCGTTGTTGCAACCCCTTTCAAAAAGCTTAACCCCGTAGTGAAAAGCGGCAAGAAGAAGCGTCGTGTTGCCGGTGATAAGGGCCTCGGCCGTCTTTCCGTTGCGCGTCTCGGCGAGCGTCTTCACATGCTCACACAGGCATCAGGAGCTCCCTGCTGGGAGGTGGAGGTCAATTGGGCCGATATTTCGGAAGGAGATGACCTGTCGAATAGTTTTGCCAGATGCAGAAAATACCCCGAGAAATCGCCGTTCAAGAAGTCCGGGACCCGTCTCCGGATTCATGGCCTGAAAGAACAATGGGTCGAAAGCCGCATATTGGACCTGGGAGAAAATCTGGCGCGTTTGATTTCGCCATTTTCAGACCTTGGCGATTTCAACATCTTTCTGTCCGGCTTCGGAGAGGCTCAAACCGAGGAAGTGAAAATAGAATCTCCCGAATTCCTGTCGAAGCCGAAATACAGCATCCGGGGAAGTGTCGACGAGAACGGTAACGTGAAGGGAACATATCGATTTGCCTCCATTGCGGAAGGTGCGCCCAGAGAAAAGCATCTGACGTTTTCCTGGGAACAAATTCACGACGTCATTCAGGATCGTACACGGTTTCAGTATTCATCCGACACGGCACACTGCGGACCGTTCACTTTCGATGTTCGGGCATGGGACATCTCTGCCGATGATACGCAGGAAATCGCCGAACGGTTCGAGTTCCAGAAAAGCCAGGTCCGTAAAGCCATCCGCGCACATAAGGGCTGAGCTGGTCCCAGAAAATCGGACAGCCGGTTAAGGTGTATTCCACCGTTTAACGGAGGAATACGACGATGACGACACGACGCCGGTTCACGGCAGACTTTAAAGCCCGCGTGGC
>JADFHR010000244.1 GCA_022567015.1 Pseudomonadota bacterium | reverse complement strand
CGCTGATCATGACCCGACGAGCCGGCTTACCAAGGTTTTCGGCCCTAAGCGTGCGCTGTGGCGATGCGGGGCATCGCGAAGGGTGCGCGACGCCGTCCGAAAGCCTTGGTAAGCCGCCGTTCCGGTCGCGTATGCGGCCCGTCGGAGGGCGTCGGAAAGTTTTGACGATGCACCGCATCGCCTGCAACTTTCCTCCTGCCCGACGAGCCGCCTACGCGATCTCTATGGATCATGATCAGCGCCCCTTGGTATAACGCGTCCCGGCGCCGCATGTGCCCCTTGGGGAAACGCCGGTCCCGGCGCCGCGACGGGCGCGACAATCCCACCCTGGAGGTGGACGATGTATGAAGACCTAGCCCTCTATATCGACGGAGAATGGTGCCAGGGCAGCACCGGGGAGTCCGAAGACGTCATCAATCCGGCGACGGAGAAGGTGCTGGGGGTCCTGCCCCACGCTTCGCCGGCGGACCTGGACCGGGCGCTGGACGCCGCGGACCGGGGGTTCAGGACCTGGCGCGCCGTGAAACCGCTGGAGCGGGCCGGGATCCTCAAGCGCGTCGGCGAGCTGATCCGCGCCCGCGCCGATCACATCGCCCGCATCATGACCCTCGAACAGGGCAAGCCGCTGCCCGAATCCCTGGCCGAGGTCCAGATCACCGCCGACAGCTACGAATGGGCGGCCGAGGAGTGCAAGCGCACCTACGGCCGTGTCATCCCGTCGCGTTTCGACGGCACGCGCATGATGGCGGTCTACCAGCCCATCGGCCCGGTGGCGGCGTTTTCGCCGTGGAACTTCCCCGCCCTGATGCCTGGGCGCAAGGTCGCCACCGCCCTCGCCGCGGGCTGCTCGGTGATCGTCAAGCCGGCCGAGGAAACGCCGGGCACGGCGATCGCCATTGTTCGGCTGTGCGAGGAGGCGGGCGTACCCAAGGGCGTGGTGAACGTGGTCTTCGGCGTCCCCGCCCACGTGTCGGAACACCTGATTCCGTCGCCGGTGATCCGCAAGATCTCGTTCACCGGCTCGATCCCGGTGGGCAAGCACCTGGCCAAGATGGCGGCCGAGGGCATGAAGAAGGTGACCATGGAGCTCGGCGGGCATTCGCCGGTGGTGGTCTTCGACGACGTGGACGTGGAGACGGTTGCCCGGATCACCGCCGCCGCCAAGTACCGCAACGCGGGCCAGGTCTGCATCGCCCCCAGCCGGTTCTACGTGCACGACTCCGTGCACGACGGCTTCGTCGAGAAGTTCGTCGAGATATCCAGGTCCCTGAAGCTCGGCGACGGGCTGGACGACGCCACCCAAATGGGACCGATGGCCAATCCGCGCCGGATCGAGGCCATGGAGGACTTCGTCGCCGATGCGCGCGACCACGGGGCGAAGGTGCACTGCGGCGGCGCCCGGCAGGGCAACCAGGGCTTCTTTTTCGAGCCCACCGTGCTTACCGACGTGCCCGACGACGCCAAGGTGATGCGGCTGGAGCCCTTCGGACCGCTGGCGCCCATCGTCCGCTTCGAGTCGTTCGACGAGGTGGTCGAGCGGGCCAACAGCCTGCCCTACGGCCTGGCGGCCTACGCCTTCACCAAGTCCTCCCGTCGGGCGATGGACATCGCCGACGCGCTGGAAGCCGGGATGGTGGCCGTCAACAGCATGATCGTCGCCTCGCCCGAGACCCCGTTCGGCGGCGTCAAGGAAAGCGGCGTCGGCCACGAGGCCGGGACCGAAGGCGTGCTCGAGCACATGGTCCTCAAGATGATCTCCCAGACCGGCGCCTGAGGGCACGGGTACCGGCGCGACGCAGCGCCGGCACGCAGGAACGGCGGCCGTGGCCCCACGACCGGGCGCACCGTCGCCGTGCGCCGCGGGCAGGCCCGACCGCCAGATTCAGGTCAGGGTGAGTGTCATGCCCTCGCGGGCGACCACGGTGCCCGACCAGGTTTGCTTGGCCTTGGCCTCCAGCTTCTCCATGAAGGCGTCGTCGTGGTCCGGGTCGTGGTGGAAGATGGCGAGGCGCTTGACGTTCGCCGCCCGGCTGAGGCGCACGGCTTCGTGCCACGTGGAATGGCCCCAGCCCACCTTGGCGGGGAATTCGTCGTCGGTGTAGGTGCAATCGTAAATCAGCAGGTCCGCCCCTTCGATGAGGCCGAGGATGTTGGCGTCGGGCTGGCCCGGCACGTGTTCGGTATCGGTGACGTAGCACGCCGCCTTGCCGCCGTATTCGATGCGGTAGCCGGTGGCCCCGTTGGGATGGTTGAGGGGCGCCGTCCTGACCTTGACGTCCGGATACAGCTGGAACGTGTCGCCGGCCGTGAAGTCCTCGAAACGGAGATTGGCCTTCATGGCGTCGAGGGGCACGGGGAACATGGGTTCGGTCATCTGGCTGGCGAGGATGTCCTGGATACCGGCGCCGTCCGTCAGGTGCCCGGCCATGATGTGGACGGTGCGCTTGGCGTCGAAGGCCGGGGCGAAAAAGGGAAAGCCGTTGATGTGGTCCCAGTGGGTGTGGGTCAGAAGCATGTGGGCCTCGCACACGTCGTCGCTGAGGAATTCGCGGCCCAGCCCGCGGATGCCGGTCCCGGCGTCGAGCACGAATCGGTGGTCTCCCGGGTTCACTTCGATGCAACTGGTGTTGCCACCGTACTTGATGTACTCGGGCGAGGCGCACGCGATGCTGCCCCGCACCCCCCAGAACTTCACCGTAAACGGCATATTCCGCACTCCATGGCCGAAAGGCGTTGAAAAACCTCGGTCCTGCCGGCCCGTCGCGCCCCCCCAGCCACATGGTTACCCGCCACGTCCGGTTTGCCCGGCGCGATTGCATCAATGGGTCATGAGGACGGGAAGCTCGGCGTGGCTGAGAATGTAATTGGTAACGCCCCTGGTCAGCGACTCTCGGAACGGGCTCTGCGAGTAGGCCCCCATCACGAGAAGGTCGGCGCCGAATGCTGCCGCTTGGTCGAGGATCACATCGCCCAAGCGGCGGTGACCGAGTTCCGTCTCGATCAATGCCGCGTCAATATCGTGCCAAGCGAGGTGCTCTACCAACTCCTCAGCCAGAGGCCCGCGCCCTTGTTCGGTCGCGACCGACAGGATTCCCACTTTCTTAGCGTATTCGAAGTACACCCGTCCGATGGCCGCGGCACGGGCCGAGAGCGCGCTGCCACTCCAAGCGACCAGAATGGTTTCCCCAACGCTAGCGGGTGTCCGTTCCGGCACCGAGAGAATCGGTCGCCCGGAGTGGAAGAGGACCGCTCGCAATGTTTCGCGCAATCTGTGGTCCGGATCGTTCTTCGGCTGGCTTGCCACTACCAGGTCGAATACCCGGGCTTGCTCTGCGATCGCCTCGGGACCATCGCCGACAATCACTTTGAACGCCGCAGACAATCCGGCTGGATCGCACGGCTTGTCCCTGGATTGGGCCCGCATGGCCTTCCGAACATCTTCAAAAAGATGACGTGCTGCCTGTGTATCCTCATCCTCGGCGAAGACGGGCGCATCGCCCGTCTCGCTTACAAGCGGGTTAGATCTGCCCAATGAGGCCAACTCCATGACGACCTCGAATTTGTCTTCATCGAAAGCGGGCCGAACGTGAAGGCCGACCACGTGCCCATCGAAGCGGCGAGCCACAAGGAACGCGGTCTCTACAGCGCTTCGCGCCTGCGAAAGATCAGGAACGGGCACCAGAATGGTCTTGATGGGCATGGCCAGGCTCCTTCACGGGCTGTGTTCGGACGCTTTCGCGGGACCACCGGAACCGTATATCATCGGCTGGGCGGGGCCAAGCGATGGAGGGTGCCCTGTGCGGTTCCTTCCTGAAATATCCGGGCAAGGCCGGACCGCCACCGCATGTGCCAATAAGCGGCGCTGCAGCTTTAATTCGGGCTTGGCAGCCAATGTCCGCTTATGGCTGAGGGTGTTGAAGAACTCGAAGGGAGGCAGTGACCGCGCAATAATGGAATCGATGGCAGCACCGGCGCGAATCTTTCTTGCGCGTCTTGACTGTTTGGCGACTCAATGTTGCGTCTCTAACCCCCGAAAATAGTTCTTCAACAACCCCAGC
>JADFHR010000052.1 GCA_022567015.1 Pseudomonadota bacterium | reverse complement strand
CCGTCCGAAAGCCTTGGTAAGCCGCCGTTCCGGTCGCGTATGCGGCCAGTCGGGGGCGTCGAAAAGTTTTGACGATGCGCCGCATCGCCTGCAACTTTCCTCCTGCCCGACGAGCCGCCTACGCGATCTCTAGGGGTCATGATCAGCGCCCCTTGGTATAATACCCAGGGCCGCGCCGGCGCCGCGCCGCGCCCCATTCCCTAGTCCAGGGCCCTTCGTACCCGTTGCCTCAGCTCCGGCACCACGTCCGCCTCGAACCAGGGGTTTTTCCTGAGCCAGCCGGTGGTGCGCCAGCTCGGGTGGGGCGTCGGCAGGAACTCCGGCAGGTAGGCGCGCCAGGCCTTCACCGTTTCCGTCATGGTCTTTGCGCGCCGTTCGCCCAGGTAGAACGCCTGGGCGTACGTCCCCACCAGCAACGTGAGCGCGATCTTCGGCAGGGCGGCCCGCAGGGGCGGATGCCAGAGCGGCGCGCACTCGGGCCGGGGCGGGTTGTCGCCGCCGTTCCCGGCCCGGCCCGGATAGCAGAACCCGGTGGGGATGATGGCGATGCGCCGGGCGTCGTAGAAGGTGTCCCGGTCCATGTCCAGCCAGGCGCGCAGGCGGTCGCCCGAGGGATCGTTCCACGGGATTCCGGTCTCGTGCACCTTAGTCCCCGGCGCCTGGCCGACGATCATCAGCCGCGCCCCGGCCGCCGCCCTGAGGACCGGACGCGGCCCCAGCGGCAGATGGGCCGCGCAGACGCGGCAGGCGCGCACGTCGCCGAGCAGGGACTCCAGGTCATTCACAATTTGTTTGGGTCTTTCCGATCATAATCGGCGCCCCGTACGAACGCTTCCGACCGAGGACCATGACTATAATTGCGGCAACGCGGAAAATCGCGCCTCTCGTGCGGGCCGCCGGTCGGCGGTGGGCGGCCCGGGTGTGGACGACGCGTACACCGCTCCCGGCCAAACTGGTCCTTGCCGGCGTCCTGGCCGCCATCGTCATCCTTGGCATCCGCCTCATCGTACCGACGCCGCCCGCCCCCGGCCCCGCCCCCGGCCTCGCCGAGATCGCGGCCTACGACCTCGAAGGCGTGCGGGCGGGCGGATCGGTGGACGCGGTTTTCGTCGACAGGGTGGGAACCGGCCTTCAGGACATCGCCGACACCGCCCGGCGCAAGGGGCTGTTCCTGCGCCTGATGCTTCCTTTGATCCTGCGCGAAAACCGACATATTCTGGAGGAACGCAAGCGGGTGTGGCGCTCACCCACGGCAGCCATTCGGGATTTGTACGCCCACTACGGGGTCCGCGAGGGCGACGTGGCGACCCTGAGGCGCCGGGTGGACGCGGTGCCGCCGTCGCTGGTCCTCGCCCAGGCGGCCATCGAGAGCGGCTGGGGCGCTTCGCGTTTCGTCGACGAGGCCAACAACTTCTTCGGCCAGCACACCTACGACGACGCCGTCGACGGCCTGGTGCCCGCGGGCGGCGACGGTTCCTTCAAGGTCAGGCATTTTCGCACCATCGCCGAGTCCGTGCGATCCTATCTTCACAATCTCAACACCCATCGCGCCTACACCGCCTTACGCCGCGCCCGGGCCGCCGGGCGCGGCGACGACCTGATGCCCGCAGGGCTGGCCCTGGCCCGCCACCTGACCTCCTATTCGGAACGGCGCGAGGACTACGTTCGGGCGATCGAGGAGGTCATCCGCAGCAACCGGCTGGACGACTTCGACGCCGCCCGCCTGGCAACCCGGTGATCGACCGGGCGACGGTTTCCCGATCGGCCCGATCGACGCGCCGAAAGCGTACGCGACAGGCCCCCGGCTACCACCCCTGTTCGAGGATCCTGTCCACATAGGCCGGCACCACTTCCGTCGCCGGGCCGTAGACGGTCTCGGCGAACAGGCTGGCGCCCACCGACGGCTCCAGGTTGAGCTCCACCGTGTGGGCATCGCCGGACAGGCCGACGTGCTCGACGAAGCCGGCCGCCGGATAGACGTTGCCCGACGTGCCCACGGACATGAACAGCGCGCACGCCGACAGCGCGTCGTAAATGCGCTCCATCTCCATCGGCATCTCGCCGAACCACACCACGTGGGGCCTCAGCGTTCCGGTGGCCGCGCAGTCCCCGCAGGCGTCCCCGACGCCGAGGTCCGAGGTCCTCGGGAATACACGCTGGCACGCGGCGCAGCGCACCTTCAGCAGCTCGCCGTGCATGTGCACCAGGTTGCGGCTGCCCGCCTTCTCATGCAGGTCGTCGATGTTCTGGGTCACCACCAGCACCCGGCCCGGCCATTCGCCGGCGAGGCGCGCCAGCGCCTCGTGGGCGGCGTTGGGGTGCACGCCGCCGCCGGCCAGCCTGCTGCGCCGGGCGTTGTAGAACGCGTGCACGGCCACCGGATCGCGGGCGAAGGCCTCGGGCGTGGCCACGTCCTCGAGGCGCACCTTGGCCCAGATGCCGTCGGCGTCGCGGAAGGTGTCGAGGCCGGACTCCTTCGAAATGCCGGCGCCCGTGAGGACGACGATGTGCCGCTCGGATGTCGCGCTCATTGAGGCCCTTGCCCGTGGCGTGTAGGGTCATGATAATCCACCCCGGCGTCGGAAAACCACGGAGAAGTCCCCATTGGTCAACGTGATGTTCGTCTGCCTGGGCAACATCTGCCGTTCGCCCACCGCCGAGGGCGTGTTCCGGGCGCTGGTCGAGCGCGAGGGCCTGAGCGAGGTCATCGGCGTCGATTCCGCGGGCCTCGGCGACTGGCACGTGGGCGATGCGCCCGACCCCAGGGCCCAGGCCGCGGCGCGGCGGCGCGGCATCAGCCTGAGCGGACAACGGGCGCGCACGATCAGGCCCGGGGACTTCACGGCCTTCGACTACGTGCTGGCCATGGACACCAGGAACCACGCCGATCTGTCGCAAATGTGCCCGCCCGGCGAGGAGCACCGGCTCGGCCTGTTCCTGGATTTCGCGCCGGACGCGGGACGGCGCGACGTGCCCGACCCCTATTACGGAGACGCCCACGGGTTCGACCTGGTGCTGGACCTGACCGAGAAGGCCGCGCAAGGGCTGCTCGCCCACATCCGCGAGAACCACTTGTGACCGGCGCCGCAACGGGCCCGGGGCCTACCGCCCCCGGGGCGCTGCCGCGCCGGCTCTCGCGGGGCCGGTGGCCCCGCACCCCCTAGGTTTTAGGGCCTCTGGCCCTAAGAAAAAGCGGGGCGTGGGGTGCAACCCCACCCGGCGCAAGCCGCTTCTGGTGCCACGACGAAGTGTATCCGGGATTTTTGATCCTACCGATGGCGAGGCACTGAAATTCCATGGACCGCGACATCGCCGAGACCATCGCCCGCCTCACCGGCTCCCGCCCGGTCCGGTTTTCCCCCCTCGGCGGGGGCTGCATCGGCGAGGTCCACCGGGTCGGCCTGGAGAACGGCGAGGCCCTGGTCGCCAAGACCGGCGCCGCCGGCAGCGGCCTCGCCGTGGAAGGCTTCATGCTGCGCTATCTGGCGGACCACAGCACCCTCCCGGTGCCCACGGTCGTGCACGCCGACGACCGGCTGTTGCTGATGACCTTCATCGAGACCCGGGGCGGCCTGACGGCGGACGCGCAACTCCACGCCGCGGACCTGCTCGCCGACCTGCACGGGGTGACGGCCGATACCTTCGGCTTCGAGCGGGACACGGTGATCGGGGGCCTGCACCAGCCCAACCCGCGCACAGAGAGCTGGATCGCCTTCTTCCGCGACCACCGCCTGCTCCACATGGGGCGCCAGGCGCTGGACGCCGGGCGCCTGCCCGGGCGCCTGATGACCCGCCTCGAGGCGCTCGCCGGCCGCCTGGAGACCTGGCTGGATGACGGCGCCAAGCCGTCCCTCGTTCACGGAGACATGTGGACCGGCAACGTCCTGTGCCGGGACGGGCGCATCGCCGGTTTCGTCGACCCGGCCGTCTATTACGCCGATGCGGAGATCGAGCTCGCCTTCGGCACGATGTTCGGCACCTTCGGCCAGCCCTTTTTCGACCGCTACCAGGAGCGCGCGCCGCTGAGGCCCGGGTTCTTCGAAGACCGCCGCGATCTCTACAATCTCTATCCGCTGCTCGTCCACGTGCGCCTGTTCGGCGGCTCCTACGTGGCCTCGGTGGAGCGCACCCTCGCCCGCTTCGGGGTTTAATGCGGGATTTCATCCCGGTGTATCCGTGTTCATCCGTGCCAGATGATCACCCGCTTTTCAATCGGAAGGTCATTGGCTTGGAACGGCGAATGGTGGCCATCGAACGCGGATGGACCCGCCTTGGCATCGGCGTCGCCGGGTGGACACGGATGAACACGGATGAACGTTCGTCTCGACGAACGCCCGGGAATACCCACGGCCGCGCGGCATAACCCCCGTCCTTTGCCTCCCCTGCGTTTGAATTTTTTCAACGCCGGGCGCGCTGGGGGACGCCGGGAATAATTCATCCTCTCAGTGCTTTCTTCCGCCTTCGGCGGTCCCTGCCGTTCCGGCCCTTACACGCCCGGGGGGCCACCGGGGGGTGTCCCCCCGACAACGTATGCGGGGGGCGCCCCCGCGACCCCCGGGAATTCCGGCATTACTCCCCCAGCGGATAGTCGGCGATGGTCTCGTATTTGGCGCCGGCGTGGCTCAGATGGCTGCGCAGCAGATCGAAGCGGTCCACCGGGAACGGTCCGGCGGCAAAGGCGTTGTGGGTCTCGAGATAGGGGGCGACCCGGGCGCTCGACGTGTTCCTGAAGCGGGCCAGGGTGACATGGGGCTTGAATTTGCGGCGCTCGGGCTCGAAGCCGGCGCGGACGATGGCCGATTCGACCTTGTCCCGCAGGTGCGCCAATCCGTCCGACTTCACCACCCCGGCCCACACCGCGCGCACCTTGCGTCCCGAAGCGAAACACCCCACCCCGCGAAGGGCGAGCCGGAAGGCCGGCTGGCGCACGTCGCTCAGGGCCGCGTCGATGTCCTCGGCCTGGGTGCTGTCCACCTCGCCGATGAACCTGAGGGTGATATGGATGGTGCCGGTGTCCACCCAGCGGGCGCCGGGCACGCCGGAACACAGGTTCCCCAGGCTTTCGCGCACCTCGGCGGGTAACGGGACGCCGACGAAGAGACGCATCACGGACCCATACTCGCGCTCACGGCGCCGGGTTGGGGTTTTCCCGGTGGATGGCCTCGATGCCGTCGACGACGTCCGGGGGCAGTTTCACGTCGACCGACGCCAGGTCGCTCTCGAGCTGCGCCAGGGTCGTGGCGCCGATGATCGTGCTGGTCAGGAACCGGCGTCCGTGCACATAGGCCAGGGCCATCCGCGCCGGATCCAGCCCGTGGCGGCGGGCCAGGGCCACGTAGGCCTCGGTGGCGGCGACGCCGTTGGCCTTCTCGTAGCGGGCGAACCGGGGAAACAGGCTGAGGCGCGCCCCCGGGGGCTTGGCGCCGCCCAGATACTTGCCGGACAGGACCCCGAAGGCGAGCGGCGAATAGGCGAGCAGGCCGCAGTCCTCGCGAATCGCCGCCTCGGCCAGTCCCACTTCGAAGACCCGGTTGAGCAGGTTGTACGGGTTCTGCACGCTCACCATCCGGGGCAGCCCGTTGGCCTCCGCCAGGGCGAGGAATTTCATGACGCCCCACGGCGTCTCGTTGGAAAGGCCGATGCAGCGCACCTTTCCCGCCCGCACCAGGTCCGCGAGTACCCCGAGAACGTCTTCCAGGGGGGTGAAGGCGTCGTCTTCTTCGTGTTCGTAGCCGAGCCGGCCGAAGAAGTTGGTGTTCCGCTCGGGCCAATGGAGCTGATAGAGGTCCACGTAATCGGTCTGCAGCCGTTCGAGGCTGGCGTCCACGGCCGCTTCGATGTGGGCGCGGTCGAACCTGAGGTCGCCGCCGCGGATGTAGGGGAAGCGCGGCGCCGGCCCGGTGATCTTGGTGGCGACGATCACCTTGTCCCGCATGGCGCGCGCCTTCATCCAGGTGCCGATGATGGTTTCGCTGCGCCCGAAGGTCTCGGCGCGGGCCGGAAAGGAATACATCTCGGCGGTGTCGATGAAGGTGACGCCGGCGGCGACCGCCATATCCAGCTGCTGGTGGGCCTCGGCTTCCGTGTTCTGTTCGCCGAACGTCATGGTGCCGAGGCAGACGCGGCTGACCATGATGTCGGTTCGGCCCAGGCGGCTGTATTCCATGGTTTCCCTCTGTTCTAGAGAAACAGGACAAGCACGCCGGTATAGGCATAGAGACGGTTGTTGGAAATCTCCCCGCCGGCGTAGAAACCGACCAGGGGGACGGCGCCCAGACCGGCGCGGATCAGCGCCATTTCCCGGCCTTCCTCGCCGAACATGTTGGGGCCGCGCGCGATGCAACTGATATACAGGGCGCCCCTGGGCGGCCCGGCGAGGCGGCGTTTCAGCTTTTCCAGCATGGCGAGAAGGTCGGCCTCGGCGCTTTCGGGATCGCGGCGCACGAACATCACCCGCTCGCCGGGACGGATTTCGCCGCCCACGGCCAGCCAGCCCCGCACCGGATCGATGCCGACCAGGTTGCGCACCAGGTAGTCGCCGGTGTCGGACCCCTCGATCGGGATCGCCGCATGGATGTAGCCGGCCACCCGGTCCAGGTCACGGGCCAGGAGGTCGCCCACGTCCTCCTTGAAGACGTCCAGCGCGCGCCGCCCGTCCAGGCCGAAAACGACGTTGTCCACACAGTCCGAGATCACGTGGCTTGGCCCGATCGGCGTGCATCCCTGGCTCAGTCCCGTCGCCACCTCCACCTCGGGCGCGAAAAGTATTCCCGAAAGGCCGCCGCCGGTAACCTGTTCGGCCACGTGCTGGCCTTCCACCCGCGACGACGTCAGGCCGCCGACCAGGAAGCCCGAGGTGGCCAGGGCCAGCTCCTCGATCAGACCGAGGCTGTCGGGATTGCCGGGGTCCACGTGAACGATGCCGAACCTGGGCGAGACCCGTGCTATCCATTCCCGGTGACCGTCGGACAGCTCGTCGGTCCCCTTGCTTATGGTGGGGATCACGGAAAAGCCGTCGTCGGGCAGGTCCGCCGCCATGACCGCCACCGCCGGACGGTCGAAATATTCCTCCGAGTCGGCGCAGATGCCCAAGCCGACGCCGCCGACCCAGTGCTCTATCCCGGTCTTTCGCCTGAGGTAGGTAAGGATACTGCCCAGGTCTTCGGCCAGGGCGTCGGTGACGTAGACGAACCCCAGGTTGGCCTTGACCGGCGCCGGGCCCAGCCCGTCGGCGCAGGCCTTGGCGGCTTGGGCCCAGTCGTCGGCCGCGGCATGGGCGACCCTGAACGGAGTCATGGGCGATCGGTCCCTGCGTTCTCGAAAACCTAAGGGGCGCTGACGGCCCCGGATTCCATCATAGGTGGGGCGGCGCCCGGGCCCCACCAAAAAACGCCCGGCGGCGGGACCGGACGGCGCTCGCCAAGGGGTCGCCGGGGTCGATGGATGGCCCTTCGGCGGGGCGGCAAGATTACCGAAAGTTAACCCCCGAGCCTATTGATTCCGGCCGGTTTGCTGCCATATTAGCGCCAAGTTTTGACATCAGCAGGTTAAAGGGGGTTTGCAAATGGCTCTCGGACCCGAGAAACGATTTGAACTGCGCACCCAGCCGATGACCCGGGCCGAGGCCGAAGCCACGGAGATCGACGTCGGCCTGCGCGAATACATGCTCAAGGTCTACAATTACATGGCCTCGGGCCTGGCGCTCACCGGGATCGTCGCCTACGGCGTCTCCACCTCGGAGGCGGCCATGCAGGTGATCTTCGGCGGCGGCATGCTGTTCTGGGTTATCGCCCTGGCGCCGCTGGGCCTGGTGTTTTACCTGAGCGCGCGCATCAACTCCATGCAGGCGAGCACCGCCCAGACCCTGTTCTGGGCGTACGCGGGCCTGATGGGGCTGTCGCTGTCCTTCATTTTCATCGTCTATACGGGCACCAGCGTCGCGCGGGTGTTTTTCATCACCGCCGGGACCTTTGCCGGCATGAGCCTGTACGGCTACACGACGAAGCGGGATCTGACGGGCTGGGGCTCGTTCCTGTTCATGGGGCTGATCGGCGTCATCATCGCCAGCGTGGTGAACATGTTCCTGCAAAGCACGGTCATGCACTTCGTCATTTCGGTGATCGGCGTCCTCGTCTTCGTCGGACTGACCGCCTATGACACCCAGGCCATCAAGAACATGTATTCCGAGTCCGATTCGGACGAGGTGTACAGCAAGAAGGCCGTCATGGGGGCGCTCAGGCTGTATCTGGACTTCATCAACCTGTTCATCATGCTGCTGCATTTGTTCGGCTCGCGCCGGTAATACCAAGGGCGACCGTTTCTGACTCATTGATGGATTCCCAAATCGGTTTCGGTGTGATTCAATATTGGCATTGGAGGGCATACCGATGTCAGCAGCTATTCAGATTCGCACCGATTACGACGCCAGCCAGCTCCGCCGGCTCGCCAAACGGTCGAGATGCAGCAGACAGAGCCGCCGGTTGTTGTCGCTTGCGGCGATTTATGACGGCATGAGCCGTGCCGATGCGGCGCGGGTTGGCGGCATGGATCGGCAGACGCTCAGAGACTGGGTCCATCGCTTCAATGACGAGGGGCCGGACAGCTTGTTCGACCGCCCGGAAAATGGCTCCGTGCGGCGTTTGTCGGCGGAACAATTGGAGGAGCTGGCATCGATCGTCGAGACCGGCCCCGACCCTGACCGGGATGGAATTGTGCGCTGGCGCCGGGTTGATCTTAAACGGGTGATCGAGAAGCGCTTCGGGGTCGTCTATGGCGAGCGATACGTCTCCCAGATCCTCCATGATCTGGGCTTTTCCCACATGAGCGCCAGACCCCGCCACCCAGGGCAAGATGCCGGGGTCATCCGGGCATTTAAAAAAACTTCCCCGGCACGCTCCGAGCGCACATAGCCGACCTTCCCAAGAACACACGTATCGAGTTGTGGTTCCAGGACGAAGCGCGGATTGGCCAGAAGAACGGCCTTGTCCGGCAATGGGCGAGACGGGGCACACGGCCACGCCAGCCCGCCGACCAACGTTACCAGAACGCCTATCTGTTCGGCGCCATCTGCCCGGCACGGGGAACCGGCGCCGCCATCATGATGCCGAAAGCCAACACCCATGCCATGCAGCTCCACCTCGATGAAATCAGCCGGACGGTCGCCAAGCGTGCCCACGCAGTCGTGCTGATGGACCGGGCTGGTTGGCACACGACGGGCAAGCTTGATGTGCCTGGCAATATGACGATCATCTTGCTGCCATCCCGATCGCCGGAGTTGAACCCGGTGGAAAATATCTGGCAGTTCATGCGCCAGACCTGGCTCTCAAACCGCGTCTTCGAGACCTATGATGCCATCCTCGAAGCGGGATGCGAGGCCTGGAACCGGCTCGTCAGCGACCCAAACACAATCACATCAATCGGAATGAGAAATTGGGCTCACAACGGTCAAAGCTGAGCGCCATTGGTATTATTAAGTTAGATTGACCGGCGTTGAGGAGGCCCGATCCGGCCATAGCCCTTGTGTAGCGAAGGCCGGCATTAACCGCTCGACATCCCGTCGTTTGAGGATTTGTTGGTTGACGCACGTTGCCATTCATCAGACATCGTCAGATTCGGTTGCCGAGAAAGACGTCGAACGAAAGCGTCTCGTCAGCGCTCGCGGAAAGCCTCATGCTTGAGCTTCAGGACCGGGCGCAGCAGGTACTCCATCACCGACCGTGACCCCGTGTGTATATCGACCACGGCCTGCATCCCGGGCGTGATCGGCAGGTCGCCCGCGGTCTCGCCGAGATAGGATTTTTTTGTCTTCACGAAGATACGGAAATAGGGATTGCCGCTCGGGTCGGTGTTGGCGTCCGCGGCGATATGAATCACCTCGCCGTCAAGTCCGCCATAGCGGATGAACTCGTAGGTCGTGATCTTGACCTGCACGGGGTAGCCGACCTCGACATAGCCGCGATCGACGGGGCTCAGCCTGGCTTCGATGATCAGGTTCTGCTCGGAGGGCACGATCTCCATGATCGGCTCGCCAGCGCGCACGACGCCGCCGATCGTGTGGTAGCGAAGGTTCTTGACCACGCCGTCGATCGGGCTCTTGATCTCGGCGCGCCGCGCTTGGTCGGTCGCGCGTCCAAGGAACTCGACGGTGCGGGCAATGGACTGTTCCACCTTGGTCAGCTCCTCGAGCGCCAGGCGCCGCGCCTTTTGCTTCTCCTCCGAGAGGCGCAACCGTGCCTCGGCCCGCGCCGCCTCTGCCCGCGGGATCGAGTGCCGGAGCATCGCCAGCTGACCTTCGAGCCGTTTGACCTCGCGCACTACTTTGAGATGCTCGATCTTCGAGGTCAGTCCCTCATCCAGCAGGTCGCGGGACATTTTCAACGCCTGCCGCGCCAGGCCAAGATCGGTACGCAGGGCCTGATCACCGGACCGCAACTCCTTGACCGCCTGCTCGCGCTGCACGACTTGCTCGCGAAGCGCGTTGAGCGCAGTTTCACGCTCCGCCCGCCGGGCCTCGAGTGACGCCCGTTCGCTGCGCACGAGATCGGGGCGGCGCGCAGCGACGTCTTCCGGAAAGGCCGGTGCGTCGCCGGTCGCTTCGGCCTTGAGTCGTGCGCGCTGCAGCACCAGGGCATCGTGCTGCACCTGCAACTCGGCTTCGTTCATGCTCAACGCACCCAGGTCGAGAGAGACGAGCGGCTCTCCGGCTTTGACCACCTGGCCTTCGCGGACATGGATCTGCCGAATGATACCGCCTTCAAGATGTTGGATTACCTTGATATTTTCCTGGGGCACCACTTCGCCCGGGGCGATGGCGACTTCGTCGAGTTGGGCGAAATAGGCCCACACCAGGGCGCTGGCAACGAGGATCATGACGCCCCAAGCGGCCGGCCGCCATGAAGGCAGCGGGTTCGAAGCGAGAAGCGCGTCGAGTTTGCTCATGCCTTGCGCTCCAGCGGCGGCTTGTGGGCGTGTTCGGCGAAGAGCCGCGGCATGACTTCGTGCGACGGTCCGGCCAGCACCACCTTTCCGCGGTCAAGCGCGATCATGTTGTGGCAGGCCGACAACAGAATGGGGCTGTGGGTCACGACGACGACGTTGCGTTCGCGTGCCAGCTGCGAAAGGGTCGTCCGCAACTCTTCCTCGGCCCTGCGGTCGAGGGTCGAGGTTGGTTCGTCCAACAGCAGAACCGGCGGGTTGCCCAGAATGGCGCGGGCGATGGCGATGCGCTGCCGCTGGCCCGCCGACAACCGCCCGCCGGCCTCGCCTATGTCCGTCGCGTAGCCATCGGGCAGGTCGACGATGTAGTCATGCACGCCGGCCAAGCGCGCCGCGGCGACGATCTCTTCGTCGCCCGCGTCCGGCCAACCCTTGGCGATGTTGTCGCGGATGCTACCGGCGAACAGGAAACACTCCTGCGGTACGTAGCCGAACCAACCGGCGAGCTCGCGGCGGGTGAACTGGGTGATGTCGGCGCCGTCGAGAAGCACCCGGCCCTGGCTCGGGCGGTAGAGCCCCTGCATGAGCTTCAACAGCGTGGTCTTGCCGCTGCCATTGGGGCCGACGATGCCGTGCAACCCGCCGGGCTTGATGGTGAACCGGACGCCGTCGATCGCTGCGGGGCCGTCATCGTCGAAGCGGAATGCGATGTCTTCCAGGCTGACCACGCCTTGCGGCCGTTCGAGCACGATCTCGCTTTCGCGCCTTTCCTCCTCGGCGCCGAAGATCTCGCCGAGCCTCGTCACCGACTGCCGGTAGGTCGCAAAATTGCGCCAGGCGCCGACCAGTTGGTTGAGCGGGCTGATAATGCGCGAGCTCAACATGTTGGCGGCGATCAAGGCACCGATGGTCATCAATTGGTCGAGAATGGCGAGCGCGCCCACCGTGGTCAGCGCCACGGTCGTCAAAACCATCAGCCCGAGGCCGGCATTGCCGAAAGTATCGGCCCGGCTGCCGCGCACGAGGGATCGTTCGATCGTCCCGCCATGGCGGTCCTCCCACAGCGGCAGCATCGCCGCGTCAAGGGCGAGGGCCTTTATGGTCGTTCGTCCGGCGATCATCTCCGAGATCAGGCCGTCGCGGCCGAGGCTGGCTGTGCGCTCGGCTCGGCTCGCCCCCTGCACCGCGTACGACGACCACCACGCGAGGACGACGAAAGCCAACAGCGCCAGGACCAGCACCCAGACGATCGGCGCCGCGATGACGAAGATCAGTCCGATGAAAAGGGGCACGAACGGAAGGTCGAACAACAGCACCGCCGTCGGTCCGCTGACCAGGTTGCGCACCTGTTCGATATCCCGGAACAAGGTCTGCCAGTAATTGGCGGGACGGGTCTCGAGAGTGCGCAACGGCAACGCCGTCAACTTCGCGTTCAGCCTGCGCCCGACCTCGACATCGATCCTCAGCCCGACCCGCTGCATGAGCCGGCTGCGGCCTTGGCGTAGGAGGAAGTCGAAGGCGATCACCACCACCATGCCGATGACCAGCCCCTGCAGGGTGGTGAGTCCGGAATAGAAGACCACCCGGTCATAGACCTGGAGGATGAAGACCGGCAGCGCCAGGGCCAGCAGGTTGATGAACAGCGACAGGAACGCCACTTCGCGGAACTGCGGCGACAGCGCCTTCAGCATCGGTTTCAGCCAGGAGCCGCTCGGCCTGTCACCCATGGGGACGCTCCGCTCTGTATCCGAAGGGTTCGAGGTGCGCCATCATACTACGACCGCGATGTCGCCGGCGGCGATCGCGTCGCCCAGCTGGACCGTCGCCACCACCGTGTAACCGTCGGCGGCGCCATCCGCATCGTAATAAAGCGTGTCGTCGGCGGTGGAAAAGATGAATGTCGGGTCCCCGCTGGCATGGTTCGCATTGGTGCCCGCATTGTTGCCGTCATAGGCGGCGCCGATGACGGAGAAGTTGGTCCCCAGGGTCAGCGAGCCGGCAGGAAGGCCAAAGTTGGTGGCGTCGAACTCCAGCGTGTCGGTGCCCGACTGGAAACCGATCAGGGAATCGCCCAGTTCGCCGGCGTCCCGTACCCGATTCGTATCGATAAAGAAGCCGTCGGACGAATCCTGGAAGACAAATGTATCGCTGCCGGCCCCACCATCGAGAATGTCGGAGCCGGCGCCGCCAGTGAGCGTGTCGAGGCCCTCGTTGCCGAAGATGATGTCGTCGCCCGCAAGACCGTTGATCGTGTCATTGCCGCTGGTGCCCGCGATGAGATCGGGACCGCTGGTCGTGACGTTGGAATCGACGTTGATGATGAAGAACTCGTCGTCGCCTCCCACCGTCGCGAATTCCACGCGCTGGCCCGCGAAGTGGTCGATAATCGTGATCGTCGCACCGGAGTCGAAGGTGAGGACCAGATCATCGATGGTGCGGACCATGCCGACCAGTTGTACCCCGCCACCGACGTCCAACTCGTCCGCGCCGCCGGTATCCGAGATCGTCACCGCCCTCAGTCCTCCGATGAACACCTCGTAGATGTCGTCGCCCGCGCCGCCGAGGAGGATGTCGTCGCCACCCTGGCTGACAAGCAGGTCGTCACCCGGGCCGCCGTCGAGCGTGTCGGCGTCGCTGTTGGCGAAGGCGCCGTCGACCAACACGTCGTCACCGGCGTCGCCCGACAGCGTGTCGGCGCCAGCGCCGCCGATCAGGAAGTCGCTGTCGTTGCCGCCGTGCAACACGTCGTCGCCGCCGTTGCCGTAGATCGCGTCGATCCCGTCGCCGCCATCGACGACATCGTTCTCGACCGATGCCTGCGACGCACCAAGCACGATGAAGTCGTTTCCGGCGCTCGGCGCACCGGCGCTGAACAGGAGGATGGCGCCGCCAAGAGCGTCGAACCAGAAGCCTTCGATCGAGTCGGTGGTGAATTCATCGACGATCGTCATGCCCTCGGCGCCGAACACACGCACCTCGAGGTCGTTGCCGCTGCGGAATACGTCGAGCATCTCCGGTCTCAGCCAGTCGGTCTGGAAGACGACCAGGTCGCCGGCGCCGCCGCTGTCGGTGATCGTATCCAAGCCGTCGCCGACACCCCAGAGATAGGTGTCGTTACCGCTCCCGCCCGCGAGGATGTCGTTGCCGCCGGCGCCCTCGATGGTGTTGTCATCCGTGTTGCCGGTGATCGTGTCGACGAGATCGGACCCGGTGACGCTCTCGATGGAGATGAAGGTGTCGGTGCCCTGGTCGGTACTGACGAACTGCGGGCCCGCGGTGGAAAGATTGACGGTGATGCCGAAGGTAGCGGCTCGGAAAATGACAGTGTCGCTGCCGGTGCCGCCGTCGAAGGTGTCGTTGCCCGACCCGCCGAACAGGAAGTCGTCGCCGGCGCCGCCCTCCAGAACGTCGCCGCCGCCGCCGCCGGCGAGGATGTCGCCGCTGTCACCGCCGCTCAGCGTCTCCGAGGCGCCGGTGCCGATGACGACATCGCTCCCGGTCGTCCCGACCAGACCAGAGGTCAAGAACTGGAAGCTCAAGTTCTCTTCGAAGAAGAAGAGGGTCTCCAGCGGCTGGGTCGTGAAGTGGTCGACGACGGTGATCTCGCTGCCGTTCGCAAAGTCGAAGACCAGATCGTTGCCGTTGCGGGACAGGGACCTGATCTCCATATCGGAATCGAGTTGCAGGGTGTCCACGCCGCTCGTGTCGCTGATCGTGTCGCTAAAGATTTCGTTGCCGTCGTCCGATTCGTAGCGGTAAACGTCGTTTCCGCCACCGCCCTGCAAGGTGTTGACGCCGCCGCCGCCTTGCAGGAAGTCGTTGCCGGCGCCGCCGATGAGCGTGTCGTCCCCATCGCTGCCGAACAGGGTGTCGTTGTCGTCGCCGCCATCGAGGGTGTTGATGCCGGTCCCTTCCCCGGCGATGAGAATGTCGTTGCCGGCGCCGCCGGAGAGCGTGTCGTTCCCGCCGTTGCCCCAGATAATGTCATGGCCGCCCGAACCATCGACAATGTCCGTACCGTCGCCGAGGACGATGAGATCGTTGCCGAGGGTTCCGGTGGCGCCGAAGTCGAATACCAAGCCCGGCAGGAAATCGATGGTGAACTGCTCGATCTTGCCGGCTCCCGTGGCGTCGGCGATGGCAAGGACATCCACTTGCCTCACCCCCGCCGCCGTTTCCTCGCCCATCACCACGATCAACACGTCCCCGGCAGCGTCGAAGG
>JADFHR010000243.1 GCA_022567015.1 Pseudomonadota bacterium | reverse complement strand
GGTGGTGAGCTTCGTCCTGCTCAAGATCATCGACGCGGTGATGGGTCTCCGGGTCGACGATGAGACCGAGGTCGGCGGCCTCGACATCAACCTTCACGGCGAGGTGGTGCACTAAGACGGCTGAGGTCACAAAGGGGCGTTGCCCCTTTTGATCCCCACCAAGGGCCGACGGCCCTTGGAACCCGTTAATTGGGGTCCAGGGGTTTTGAAAACCCCTGGCGGGGGTATGGGGGGCGGAGCCCCCCACAGCCGTAAGGCCCCCACAGCCGCGCCGCCTTGTCGGGCGCCGGCCCGGCGGCTAGACTCGGCCCGCGCCATGGTGAATCCCCGTCTCGACCGGCTGCCCGGCTATCCGTTCGCCCGCCTCCGGGCGCTGCTCGACGGTGTCGATCCCCCGGCCGGCGTCGAGCCCCTGGCGTTGTCCGTCGGCGAGCCCCGGCACGGGCCGCCGCCCATGCTCGCCGAGACCCTGGCCGCCAACGCCCATCTGTGGGGCAGGTATCCCCCGATCGGCGGCACGCCCGGGTTCCGGGACGCGGTGGCGTCGTGGCTGGCGCGCCGCTATGGCCTGGCCGACGGCGCCATCGACCCGGCCACCCAGATCCTGCCCGTCGCCGGCACCCGCGAGGCCCTGTTCCTGGCCGCCTCCCTGGCCCTGCCCGACGGCAGGGGCGGCGCCACGCCGGCCGTCCTCATCCCCAACCCGTACTACCATGTGTACGCGGGATCGGCGGCCATGGCGGGGGCCGAGGCGGTGTTCCTGCCGGCGACGCGGGAGACCGGCTTCCTGCCCGACCTGGCCGCCGTGGACGAGGCGACCCTGGCGCGCACGGCGCTTTTCTACCTTTGTTCGCCGGCCAACCCGCAGGGCGCGGCGGCCGGCCTGGACTACCTGAAAACGGCGGTGCGGCTGGCCCGGGACCACGATTTCGTGCTCTGCGTGGACGAATGCTACGCCGAGATCTACGGCGGCGAGCCGCCGCCCGGCGCCGTGCAGGCGTGCGCCGCCCTGGGCTACGGCAACGTGCTGATGTTCCACTCGTTGTCCAAGCGCTCCAGCGCCCCCGGGCTGCGTTCGGGCTTCGTCGCCGGCGACCCGGCCCTGATCGAAAAGTTCAGGCGCCTGCGCGACGTCGGCGGCGCCACCGTGCCCCTGCCGGTGATGGCCGCCTCGGAGGCGTTGTGGCGGGACGATGCCCACGTGGAGGAAACCCGCGCCCTTTACCGGGCCAAGTTCGACGCGGCGGAGGCGCTGCTGGCGGGGCGGTTCGGTTTTTACCGGCCGGACGGCGGGTTCTTCCTGTGGCTCGACGTCGGCGACGGCGAGGCGGCGACGCGTCGGCTGTGGGCCGAGGCCGGGCTCCGGGTCCTGCCGGGGGCCTATCTGGCCGATGATGACCGGGACGGCCATAACCCCGGCGCCGCCTTTATCCGCGTCGCCCTGGTCCACGATCAGGCGACGACGACGGAGGCCCTGGAGCGGCTTCTCGCGGTCCTGCGTTAAGATTTTATAAAGCAAGGTATCGTAAACCCCCGCCATGGCACGTACCGTGAGTACTGCCGGGGGCGGCACTGTTTTGCCGAAGGGAGCGGTGGATTTCCTTCGTCGGCGCCTGGCCGAGGGAATCGGCCTTGGCCTTTTTGTTTGCGCGGGCCTCCTGCTGGCGGCCCTGTTCAGTTACGCACCCGGCGATTCCTCGCTCAACAACGCCACCGATGGCGTTACGCGCAATCTGTTCGGCGGCGCCGGCGCCGTGACCGCCGATGTCCTGCTGCAGTCCCTGGGCGCCGCCGCCTTCGTGCCCGCCCTGGTGCTGGCGGCCTGGGGCTGGCGGATGGTGCGCAAACGCGGCCTTTCCGTGCTGTGGCTGCGCCTGGCCATGCTGAGCGTCGCCGTGGTGCTGCTCGCCATGGGGCTCAGCGCCCTGCCCGTACCCCGGACGTGGCCGTTGCTGACGGGACCCGGCGGGGTCGTGGGGAGCGTGCTTCTCGAGCGTCTCGGCGCGCTGGTGCAGGGGTACGGCGGCGCCGTCGGGACAGGGATCATCGCGCTCGCCGCGGTCGTCCTCGGGACGGCGGCGTTGGTCTCCGCTTCAAACCTTTCGTGGGCCGGGTGGCGCACCCCGATATACGCGTTGGTGCGCGTCCCGGGCGCCTTGATGGGGGCGGCGATCCGCGGCCGCCGGGCGGCCGGCACCCGCATGGCATGGCGCGACCGTGCCGAGCCCACCCTCGGCCGCGAGCCTCCGGTGGACCGGGAGGAGCAGGACCTGGGCCGGGAGCCTGCCCTGGAGCCCGGGCCCAAACCCCCGGTCCGCACGGGCCTGGTGGCGCCCAGGCTGCCGTGGGCCAAGACCGGCCGCCGCGCCCTGGCGGCGCGCCAGGGGAGGCTGGACCTGGATCCGGACGAATACCGGTTGCCGTCTCTCGATCTGTTGGACCCGCCGTCCCGCTCGGCGGCGGGTGGCGCCGTCAACCAGAACGCCCTGCAACAAAACGCGCGGCTCCTGGAAACCGTGCTCGAGGACTTCGGGGTGCATGGCGAGATCATCAAGGTCCGTCCCGGGCCGGTGGTCACCCTTTACGAGCTGGAGCCGGCGCCGGGGACCAAGACCTCGCGCGTCATCGGCCTCGCCGACGACATCGCCCGCTCCATGAGCGCGGTGTCCGTGCGCGTGGCGGTGGTTCCGGGACGCAACGTGATCGGCATCGAGCTGCCCAACCTCAGGCGGGAGATGGTGCACCTGCGCGAGCTGCTGGCCTCCGACGCTTTCGAGCGCAGCGCCGGGCGGCTGAACCTGGCCCTGGGCAAGGACATCAGCGGCACGCCCATCCTCGTGGACCTGGCGCGCATGCCCCACCTGCTGGTTGCCGGGACCACCGGGTCGGGCAAGTCGGTGGCCATGAACACGATGATCCTGTCCCTGCTCTATCAATTTCCGCCCGACGAATGCAAGTTCATCATGATCGATCCGAAGGTGTTGGAGCTTTCGGTGTACGACGGCATTCCCCACCTGCTGACGCCGGTGGTGACCGAACCGTCGAAGGCGGTGGTGGCGCTGAAATGGGCGGTGCGCGAGATGGAGGAGCGCTACCGCGCCATGTCGCAACTGGGCGTGCGCAGCGTCGCCGGATACAACGCCCGGCTGCGCGACGCGCGCAAGAAAGGCGAAACCCTTACCCGCCGGGTGCAGACGGGATTCGACACGGACGGCCAACCGGTTTTCGAGGATCAGCCGCTGAGCATGGATACCCTGCCCTTCATCATCGTCGTCGTCGACGAGATGGCGGACCTCATGCTGGTTGCCGGCAAGGACATCGAGGCGGCGGTGCAAAGGCTGGCGCAGATGGCGCGGGCCGCCGGCATCCACATGATCATGGCCACCCAACGCCCGTCCGTGGACGTCATCACGGGCGTGATCAAGGCCAATTTTCCAACCCGCGTCAGCTTTCAGGTGACCTCCAAGATCGACAGCCGCACCATCCTCGGCGAGCAGGGGGCGGAACAGCTTCTCGGCCAGGGCGACATGCTGTATATGGCGGGCGGTGGACGCATTACCCGCGTGCATGGTCCTTTCGTATCCGACGAGGAGGTGGAGACCGTGGTCACCTTCCTGAAGTCCCAAGGCGCGCCCACCTACGATACGGCGGTCACCGAGGACGACGACGGCGCAGCCACCCTCGGCGGCGGCACCGGCGCACCGTCGGGCGATGTGCTGTATGACGAGGCGTTGGCCCTCGTCGCCCGCGAGGGCAAGGCCTCCACCAGCTTCATCCAGAGGCACCTGCAGATCGGCTATAACCGGGCGGCGCGCATCATCGAGCGCATGGAGGCGGACGGCATTGTCAGCACGGCCAATCGGGTCGGCCGCCGCGAGGTTCTTATCGGCGGCGACGGCGGTTATGCCGCCTGACCTGTTCGCGGGGGCCCTTCGACCCAGTACTCCCTTGCACGATTTCGCGCATCATACGACGGTCTTGCGAGGTTTCCGGCTAGGAGCGCGGCGCGCCGTGATGCTGGAGCATCACAAGCGGCGCGCGACGACGCCGGGGGCCGCGGGGGCGTCCCCCGCATACC
>JADFHR010000242.1 GCA_022567015.1 Pseudomonadota bacterium | reverse complement strand
TTTCCTCGGCAGGAAAGCGTGCGGCGGCGATGCTGTCGCATCGGTAAGCGCGCTTGACGCCCCGAGGAAGCGGGATAGGCGACCCATAGGGCGGCTTTCCGAGCCCGCCGGCGTCGTTGCGCGACGCTTGTGATGCGACAGCATCACCGCGCATCCCGCGCCTAGCCGGACGAGCTCGGAATGCCGTCCTATGGGTACCATATGTTGGATTCTTACCACTTAGCGGACTCAGCCCGCACCGCCCGCACCGCCCTTGAACCGCTTGTAGGCGACGGGGATCAGGGCCAAAACCGCCAGCCCGATGATGGGCGCCAGGAACTCGGGCTCGAAAATGGTCCCCAGATCGGGCATGCCACCGGCGTCGAAGACGGCGCCCAGGCCGCTCCCCACGCTGACGAATACAAAGCTCCCGGGAATAATGCCGAAAAAAGTGCCGACCACGTAGGTGCGCAAGGGAACCCCCAGGAACGCGGGCACCAGATTGACCAGCCAGAACGGGAACAGGGGCACCAGGCGCAGCACCAGCAGGTAGCTCAGCGCATTCTCGCGGAAGCCCGCCTCCATTCTGCGCATGGCGGTCCCGGCCTTGGACCTGAGGTAGTCGCCGAAGGCGTAGCGTGCGACGAGAAAGACGACCACCGCCCCCACCGTCGCCGCCACCACCACCAGGGCGGTGCCCAGTACGAAGCCGAAGACGAACCCCCCGCCGATGGTCATCCACACGGCGCCGGGCACGGAGAACGCGACCACCAGAACGTAAAGGGCCAAAAAACCGCCCACCAACTGCAAGGTGTTGTCCTCGTACCACGAAAGCAGCGCCTGTCGGTGCTCGCTCAGGGTGGCGAAGGACAGATACCGGTCCAGCCCCAGCGCAAAAAAAGCGACCAGCCCGGCCACGATGACGGCCACCGGCAACAGTCGCCACGGAGAGAGCCTCCGGCCCGCGGGCTGGGAGTCTGCGTCGTTGGTCACCGGCTAGTACTCCCTTGCACCCTTTCGGCATTCCTTCCTCGGCGCCGGGCCCTTTTCCCCCCGGCCCACGGCGCGCCGCCTATATAAAAGAGCACGTTCCACCCGACCAGTCACCATTGTGTGAGCCGCCGGTGAGGGGCGGGGGTGGCCGGCGTTGACTTCGCCAGGGCAAGACCGTATACACCGGACCTTGTTGTCCGTGGGAGTCGTCCCCTTGAAACGCACCTTTCAGCCGAGCAAGCTCGTGCGCAAACGCCGGCACGGTTTTCGCCACCGCATGGCGACCGTGGGCGGGCGCCGGATTCTGGCCAATCGGCGTGCCAAGGGACGCAAGCGCCTGTCTGCTTGATCCGGCCGTGGCCCCCGTTGTCCCGCGCTTGAAGCGGCGGTCGGAGTTTCTCCGGGTCGCCGGCGCCCGGCGAAAGGCGGTCGTTCGCGGCTTGATCCTCCAGGCCCGGCGCCACGCGGCAAGCGACCGCAATAGCGGACCGGTGCCCCCCATCCGTGTCGGATTCACGGTAAGCCGCAAGGTCGGCAACGCCGTCGCCCGCAACCGGGCCCGCCGCCGTCTGCGCGCCGCCGTGGAGCTGGTCATGCCGGCCCATGCCAAGGGCGGGCACGATTTCGTCGTCATCGGGCGGGCCGAAACCTTGAGACGGCCCTTCGCCGCCCTGGTGGCGGACCTGAAGACGGCGCTGGAACGACTGGATGCCATCGACGAAGGCGCCGGGAAGGACGGAAACAGGACGCAGGGTGAACGGCTATGAGACCGGGAAGAATGGCGGGCATGGTGTTGCGCATACTGATCCGGGGATATCAGCTTTTGCTGTCCCCCGTGCTGCCGGGCGCGTGCCGTTTTTACCCCACCTGTTCCGAGTACGCCACCGAGGCCATCGCCCGCTGGGGCGCGTTGCGCGGGGGCTGGCTTGCGGTCAAACGGATCGGGCGCTGCCATCCCTGGGGCGACGCGGGTTTCGATCCCGTCCCCACGGGGAATTCGGAGACGGCCGGCGGACACGCGGATTGCGATGACGATTGCCCGGCGCACGTCGGCCCGGCGCACGTCGGTTAGGATGCGCGCGCACCACGCGCCCGAGCGCCAGGCAAGGCGGAGTCCATGAACGAACAACGCAACATGCTGCTGGCGGTCGTCCTGTCGGTCGTTATCATTATCGGCTTCAATTACTTTTTCGAAAGCCAACGCCCGCCGCCGCCGGAAACCCCGCAACAAACGCAGCAGCCGCAGGCCCCGGAAGGCGTCGGGGCCCCGCAAGGCGCCCAGGTCCCGGAGCGGCCGGCGGCCGTGCCGCAGGTGCCCGCCAGGGGGGCCGAGGTGCCATCCGTCCCCGGCGCAAAGCAGGCCGCGCCCGTCGTCGTGGATGACCGCCGGGCGATGCTTGCCAAGAGCAAGCGGGTGAAAATCCGGTCGCCCCGCGTGCACGGGTCCATCGCGCTCACCGGCGGGCGCATCGACGATCTGACCCTTGCCGATTACCGCGAGACCCTCGATGAAACCAGTCCCGAGATCATCCTGCTTTCCCCCCATGGCGCCCCGGACGCCTACTTCGCCCAGTTCGGATGGGTGCCCGCCGACGGCGTCGCCGTCCCCGGCCCGGACACCCCGTGGACGGCGAACCGGGATGTGCTGGCGCCCGGCAGGCCGCTGACCCTGACCTGGGACAACGGCCAGGGTCTCAGGTTTTCGCGCATCTATGCCATCGACGAAAACTACATGTTCACGGTGACCCAGCGCATCGAGAACACCGGCAGCACCCCGGCCGCGCTTTACCCTTACGGGCTGATCTCGCGCTGGGGAACGCCCGAGGTGACCGGGTTCTTCATTCTGCACGAAGGGCCGCTGGGCGTCTTCGACGGCACGTTGAAGGAGCTGGATTACGAAGACCTCCAGGATGCGGGCACGATCCGCCAGAGCACCACCGGGGGCTGGATCGGGATCACGGACAAGTACTGGCTGGCCGCCCTGGTCCCCGACCAGAAGAGTCCGGTGAACACCCGCTTCAAATATTTCCAGGAAGACGGGACCGACAGGTATCAGGTGGACTTCCTGGGCAACCGGCTGGAGATCGCCGCCGGGGCGGTGGCCGAAACCGTAAGCCACCTGTTCACCGGCGCCAAGGAAGTGGATCTGCTGGACGCCTACGAGGAGAGGTACCAGATCGACCGCTTCGACCTGGCCATCGACTTCGGCTGGTTCTATTTTTTGACCAAGCCCATCTTCTACGGCCTCATCTACATCAACGACTACATCGGCAACTTCGGCTTCTCCATCCTGCTGCTCACGGTGGGGATCAAGCTGGTCTTCTTCCCGCTTGCCAACAAGTCCTACACGGCCATGAGCAAGGTGAAGAAACTGCAGCCCCAGATCTTGAAGCTGCGCGAGCGCTTCGGGGACGACAAGGTGCGGCTGAACACGGAGATGATGGCCCTTTACAAGCGCGAGAAAGCCAGCCCGGCGTCGGGCTGTCTGCCCATGATCGTCCAGATCCCGGTGTTCTTCGCCCTGTACAAGGTCCTTTTCGTCACCATCGAGATGCGCCACGCGCCCTTCTTCGGCTGGATTCACGACCTGTCGGCGGCCGATCCGACCTCGGTGTGGAACCTGTTCGGGCTGATCCCCTGGGACCCGGCCGTTTTCGTGCCCGACGTCATCAACATCGGGGTGTGGCCGATAATCATGGGCGCCTCCATGTTCCTGCAGCAGAAGCTCAATCCCCAGCCCCAGGACCCCGTCCAGGCCAAGATCTTCCTTTTCCTGCCCCTTATGTTCACTTTCCTGCTGGCGCGCTTCCCGGCCGGCCTGGTGATCTACTGGGCGTGGAACAACATTCTCTCGATGATCCAGCAGAAGGTCATCATGGTGCGCATGGGGGTCAAATAGGGGGAATCCCGCCGAGGGGACCCCCGGTCATACGAGAACAATGGTCCCAGTGGCCTGCATCAGCTAAATTGTACCCCTACGACGGCGTTGCGAGGTTTCCGGCTAGGAGCGCGTCGCGCCTTGGTGTGCGTGCACCACAAGCGGCGCGCGACGACGCCGGGGGCCGCGGGGGCGTCCCCCGCATATCGTAGCCGGGGGGGACACCCCCCCTTGTCCCCCCGGA